>JBDKTH010000652.1:0-3105 GCA_039680305.1 Thermoguttaceae bacterium
CATGGGCTGTTCAGTCTGCTCACGGCCCATGCCCAGGCCTGTCAATCCTCACCGAGGTAAGACCACCAACCGGAGAGCCGGATGCGGGAGACCCGCCCGTCCGGTTCGGAGGGCGGGGAGGCCGAACTCCATCGGCCTTCCCTACCCCTATCTTTTCTTGGTCGCAGGCCGTACGTAGACAACCACGGGCTACGTACGGCCCGTCAATCCCAAATCTCAGATCTCAGATCTCAGATCCTAGATCTCAGATCCCAGATCTCAGATCCCAGATCAAAGATCAAAGAGCCTACTTTCCGGCCGGTTGGCGGTTGGAGAGGGTGAAGTTGTCGAGATAGATGGCGGTCTTCACGGTGGCGGTGCTCATGAAGCCGACCCAGGTGAGCTTCTTGAACTCGGGACGGATGTAGGGGAGATTGCGGAAGACGCGGGGCGACTGGCCGGGCGCGGTCACGCGCAAGGCCCAGCCGGGCTTGCCCAGGGTGGCCGCCAGTTCGAACTTGACCCACTGGCCCACGGGCAGCGCGACCGTGCGGCCCTCGCCCAGTTGCAGACGGCCGTCGCGCACCGTGAAGCGGGCGCCGGTCTTGTAGTCGCCTTCGCTGTAATCACGCCACTCGAACTCCACGATCGCGCCGGCGTCGACGCGGAGATCGAACGTGTTGAGCACCGGGCCCGAGGCGTAGTTCACGCCGCCGTAGACCATGTGCGGGTTGTAGCCTTGGCTCAGGCCGGGGGCATCGGCGATTTTGACGCTTCGTTTCCCGCTGGCGGCGGCCTCGTCGCTCACCGCGATCGAGTCGCCCTTGCCCTCGATGTGGGTCTCCACGCCGCTGGGGCGCTGGCCCACGGCGGTCGTTTCGAAATCGTCTTCGATTTCCAGCGCCGGCGGATCGGGGATGATCTCCAGGGGCGGATAGGTCGCGTCGGCCGCCTTGGCTTTCCACGCCGGGTCGCCGTAGACGCCGGCCTGGGTGTAGTCGAACGGCTGGAAGCCGAGTTTCAGCGCCGGCGAATCGGCGGCCAGGTGGAAGTCGCCCGCGGCCGGGTTGGTGAACTTCGGATCGGCGACCAGCGAGCCCTGCTCGTGGCCTTTGGATTGCCAGGCGTCGAGCGAGTCGTTGAGGAACTTGACCGGCTCACCCCGGGTGTCCCAGTAGCAGTTGTTCCCGCTGATGTGCTGCACTTTGTCCCACGGGCCGGAAAGCAGCTTGCCCGTGTCCCAGTAGATGATGTTCTTTTCGAAGGTGAACGAGAGGTGCTTTTCGACCCGGGTCGCCTGCAACTGGTGGAGCTTGCTGAAGGCGAGGATGTTGTTGCGGAGGATGTTGTCTTTGCCGTAGTGCTGGTGGAACCCGCCGGTCTTGGTCCGGTAGGTCAGGTTGTTTTCAAAGAGGATTCCGGTGCTTCCTTCGTCGGTGTACATGCCCCAGCCGCCGTAGGAATAGGCATAGATGTCGTGGAACACGTTGTTGCGCACGACCGTGCCTTCGGACGGGCCGAGGGTGTAGATGCCGCCCATGTCGCTCAACAGGCCCCAGCCGATGTGATGGACGTGGTTGAAGGAGATGTTGTTGCGCTTGGCCAGGCTTTCGGCGTAGCCCCAACGCCAGCCGGCGGAGATGCCGGTGTAATAGAGGTCGGCGATCTCGTTGTGCGTCACCGCGTTGTCCGGGCTGTGGCCGATCCAGACGCCGACCGCACAGGGGAAGATGTAGCCGCCGTGGCGGATGATGTTGTTGTCGACCGTGATCTGGCCGGTCCGCTCCTCTTCCTTGGCGGCGATGCCCGCCTCGCCGATCCGGACGCCGCCGGCCCCGAAATCGTGGAGGTGCGAGCGGCGCAGCGTGCAGTTGCGGCAGCCCTTGCGGAACCAGACACAGTAGATGCCCACGTGGCCGATCTCGCAGTCTTCGATCGTCACGTTCCGGGCGCCGTCGGCCATGACCACAGCTTCAATCGGGGCCGCGGCCTGGGCCGGCTCAAAGCCGCCGGGCGGGGTGAGCCACTGGCCGTGCTGGAAGGTCAGCCCCTTGATCACGAGATGCTCGACGAGTTTCCCCGCCCCCGGATCGCCCTGGAACACAAGGAACTTTTCCACAACCGGGGCCACGACCGTCGCCTTGGTCATGTCCTCGCCGGGCAGCGGCAGGTAGGACAGCCGCCCATCGCGGGCCAGGAACCATTCGCCCGGCGCGTCGAGCGCGGCGAAGTAGTTTTCCAGATGGAAGTGGGCGTTGCGCCGCCACGGGTTCCAGTGCTTCATCCCTTCGCCGCTGGTGACGAACTTCGCCTGTTTGGGATCAATGCTGTCCAAGAACCGCCGCGTGTTGTCCCAGTTGTGGTAAACGACCAGGTTCACGCCGCGCAAGTCCTCGGAGCGCAGCTTGCCAAAGGCCTGTTCGAAATCGGCCTGACGCATGCGCACCGTCTGCCGGGCTTCCTTGGCTCGCCCCTTGCCGGGTTTGACGGGCTTGCCCAAGACCTCTTCGCGGATGTCCTGCATGAAGAAGTACGACTTGTCGTTGGGCGTCCGGGCACGCGTGGCGCGGCGTCCGTTGACAAAGAGCTGCTCGAAATACCACTCTCGGGCCGCCACCTCAGGCACGCGGGTCACCCACAGCCCGTTCTCGCCCGGCTGCCAGCCGGTCAAGACGCGTCCGCCGGTGAACACCGGCTTCGCGCCCGGCACGGCCTGGTAAGTGACCGGGGCGTCTTTGGTCCCGCTGTCTTGCGGCTCAAGGACCAGCGGCTCCGTGACCGCATACGTCCCGTCGGCCACATTCACCCGCACCGGCTCGGCAAGCGGTCCCTTGGCTTTCAAGGCCCGAATCGCATTGCGGGCCTTGGTGAGCGTGGCAAACGGCTGTTCCGCCGTTCCCGGATTGGCATCGTTGCCGTTTGGGGCAACGTAGAGATCGGCCGCCGAGGCCGCGGTGGTAATCGACATCAAGCAGGCAACAACAATCGCTCTCACGGCTGACTCCCGAATTCAGTTTTTGGACAATTTCATGGTGCAAACCATCATACCAAGCGGCCAACGCACGTGTCGGGCGGGGCCGCTGCTTGGGGCCCGCGAAGGAATAACTTGTACAATTGACCGACTGG
>JBDKTH010000235.1:0-1727 GCA_039680305.1 Thermoguttaceae bacterium
TGGCCGCTGCCACGGTGGCGGGCGTGGGGTTGTCGCTCTCGAGCGGGACTTGTGCGGCCGCGGAAAAGCCGGCCCTGTTGGGCGGAACGCCCGTGCGCAAGAAGGGATTCGCCTCCTGGCCGGTCAAGGACGCCAAGGAGGACAAGGCGATCCTCGACGTGCTCCACAGCGGCAAGTGGTTCCGCGAAGATGGCCGCCAGGTCAGCACGTTCGAGGAAGCCTACGCCCAACTGACCGGCGCCAAGCACTGCATCGCTACGGCCAACGGCACCGGCGCGCTGGTCACGGCGATGGGCGCGATGGGCATCGGGCCCGGCGACGAGGTGATCGTGCCCCCCTACACGTTCATCGCCACCGTCAACGCCGTGCTGATGCACCACGCCCTGCCGGTCTTCGTCGATACCGATCCAGAGACCTTCCAGATCGACCATCGGAAGATCGAGTCGGCAATCACCGATCGGACCGTGGCGATCGTCCCCGTCCACATCGGCGGATCGCTGGCCAATCTCGACGCGATCCTCGACGTGGCCGGGCGGCACAAGCTGCCGGTGATCGAAGACGCCTGTCAGGCCCATCTCGGCGAGTGGCGCGGTCGCAGGGCCGGCACCTGGGGAACCGCCGGCTGCTTCAGCTTCCAGGTCAGCAAGAACCTCTGCTCGGGCGAAGGCGGGGCGATCCTGACCAACGACGATCAGTTGGCCACCAAGTGCTACGCCTTCCACAACAATTGCCGGGCGAAGACGACCGATAGCTACAATTTCTCCTACCTCGGCACCCGGGCCGCCAACTTCCGCCTGACCGAATTCCAAGGCGCCCTGCTCTTGGCCCAGATGACGCGCATCGAGGAACAGGCGAAGATCCGCACGGAAAACGCCACGTACCTCACCGAGCTGCTCCGCCAGATCCCCGGCATTCAGCCGGCCAAGATGTACGACGGCTGCACTCGCAACGCCTATCACCTCTACATGCTCCGCTACCAGGCCGAGCAGTTCAACGACCTGCCGCGGGCGAAGTTCCTCCAGGCCCTGTCGGCCGAGGGCATCCCGTGCTCCAGCGGCTATGCGCCCTTGAACTGGGAATCGTTCATCAAAGAGGCGGTCAGTTCCCGCGGCTACCAGCGAAGCTTCCCCAAGGAAGTCCTGGACCGCTGGCACCACCGCAACCATTGCCCCGAGAACGACAAGCTCTGCCAGGAAGCCGTCTGGTTTACCCAGCCCATGCTCCTCGGGCCGAAGAGCGATATGGACGAGATCGCCGAGGCGATCCGCAAGATCCAAGCCCATTCCGCCGCACTGGCCAAGGCGTAGACCCAATGCCGTTCAATCGGTTGCCGCAAGTCTTTGTTTAGCCCGGTCGCTTGCGACCGGAGGACGGCAGACGCCAGGTGCCGCGATGCATTGCCGAGTTCACTCTTCCGAGAGCACCCGCCGCTGCCACTGCGCGGTGTTTTCCACCTCTTCCTTCCATTGCGCGAATTCGGGGAACTCCACGCCCATGAGCGTGCAGGCGGTGACGAGTTCTTCCTGGACAGCGAGAATCTCCGCATCGTTGCGGCGCTGAAGGATCATCCGTCGCATCGGTTCCACGGCGTCAAAGGCGAAGTGGGACAAGAGCGCTCGGCCGAGTTCGACCTGAAGGTCGCCGTCGTCTTCCTCGCGGAGAAGATCGAGACATCGGATCACCGATCGGTTGGAATGGATCCCGGCGAGCGAACCGGCCGTATACAG
>JBDKTH010000931.1:0-3361 GCA_039680305.1 Thermoguttaceae bacterium
GTCGAAATCCGCGGCCTGCCCCCCGTCCTCGGCTTCACCGCCGACAGCGTGTTGCGACCCGTCCCGGGCGCGAAGTAAGAACGCGTTCCCACAACGCATGCCCGTGTGGCACACGGTCAACGACTCAGAGCCGGTTCCAACTTTCGTCCGCCCACGTCTGGCTCACGGTCGACTGCGGCCCTGTTGGCGCAAGGACTGGAGTTGGCGGGTCATCTCAGCGACAACGTCAGGATGTTGGGACGCGACGTTCTGCTGCTCGCCGAGGTCTTCGGCCAGATTATAGAGTTCGTCCCCCACAGGCTGTTCAATCCCCGTGTTCTTCATCTTCCCGCCCTTCCGGCCGGGAATCCGCGGGATGTACTTCCAGGTCCCCTGGCGCAGCGCCAAGCCGTTGCCATGTTCGACGAGTTGTTGGCGGCCCTGGGACTGCTCGCCCAGCAACGCGGGCAGGACGTTCAGACTGTCGGGCCCCGCCTCGGCCGGCAGTTGGCGACCGGCCAATGCCGCCAGCGAAGCCAGGAAGTCGACCTGGCAGACCAGGGAGTCGGACACCCCCGGCCTGATCCGGCCGGGCCAGCGGGCGATCAGCGGCACGCGAGTCCCGCCCTCATAGAGGCTGTACTTGCCGCCCCGGCATGGGCCAGCCGGCTTGTGCCCGTTGAGTTGCTCCACGGCGCCGTCGTTGTACCCATCGTCGACCACCGGACCATTGTCGCTGGTGAAGATCACGAGCGTGTTGTTGGCCAGCCCGAGCCGGTCGAGCCCGGCGAGCACTTCGCCCACGCACCAGTCGAGCTGCTGGATCGCGTCGCCGCGCACGCCGCACTGGCTCGTGCCGGCAAACCGCGGGTGGGGGACGCGTGGCACGTGGATGTCATGGGTGGCGAAGTAGAGGAAGAACGGCTTCTGGCGGTTCTGCTCGATGAACGCCACGGCCTTGCGTGTGATCACGTCGCCCATATCCTCGTCGACCCAGCGGGCCGCGTGCCCGCCGGTCATGTAGCCAATGCGGCTGATGCCGTTGACGATCGTGTTGTCATGCCCGTGGCTGAGCTTCATCTTCAACAGCTCGGGATGGTCCTTGCCGGTCGGCTCCTCGCCAATGGGCGTGCCATAGCTGACGCGAATTGGGTCTTTCGGATCGAGCCCAACGACGTGGTGGTTCTCCACGTACACGCACGGCACCCGGTCGCCGGTCGCCGGGATGAGGAAGCTGTAGTCGAAGCCGATTTCCAACGGCCCGGGCGCGATCGGGCCGTTCCAGTCCAGATTGCCTTTGCCCAGCCCGAGGTGCCACTTGCCCACCACGCCCGTGGTGTAGCCGGCCTCCCGGAGCACGTTGGCCAACGTCGGCCGGCCCGGCTCGATAATCAAGGACGCATCGCCCGGAAGCACGCCGGTCCCCTTGCGTCGCCAGGCGTACTCGCCCGTCAGCAGCGAGTAGCGGCTTGGGGTGCAGGTGGCCGAGGGGGCATGGCCGTCGGTGAAACGCAGGCCCTGCGCTGCCAGCCGATCGAGATGGGGCGTCTTGACCTTCGTTGCCCCATAGCACCCCAAGTCCCCATACCCGAGATCGTCGGCGAGGATGGCAACAATGTTGGGAGCACGGGCGGCTTCCGCGCAAACCCCGTGTTTCTCACCGGACATCAACAAGCCCATCGCGACGGCAAGACTGGCCAACGCGAATCGTCGGTAGCTCATGGCCACACCTCGTCTTCCAGAGTTCTGGTTTGATCCTGGTGCTGCAGAAACAACAGCCGATCGCCGCTGGTGAGCCGGCGAGGAAAAGAGCCTCTGCGTTCCAGGGTACTCGTTGCCGTCTCGTCATGCAATCAGCCCTTTGTTGACACGTAATTTCGGGGGGCTATACTCGCAGGTAGTTGACCGTCTCCGTGGCCTTCGACAGCGGAATTCAGCGTCGGGCCGTGTCGGCCCGTTTAGGAGAATCGCCTGTGTCTCGCCAACTCGCCTGCTGCGTGGTGCTCCTTGCCCTAACCGCGACGGTCACGGCCGCCGAAAAGCCCCAAGAGGTTGTCTCGACCATCAACAAAGGCCACGCCCAGCAACCGGCGGCGTCCAAGCCGGCCCGGCCCAACATCCTCTGGCTGATCGCCGAGGATCTTGGCCCGCACTTGGGCTGCGACGGCACCAAGGAAGTCTGGACGCCGAATCTCGACCGGCTGGCTGCCGACGGGGTTCGCTACTCGCGGGCTTTCACCACCGCGCCGGTTTGCTCGGCGAGCCGCTCGGCCTTCATGACCGGGATGTACCAGACGACGATCGGCGCCCACCACCACCGCTCTCATCGCGACGACGGCTACCGGCTGCCCGAGGGCGTGCGAGTCTTGACCGACTGGTTCCGCGACGCGGGCTATTTCACGGCCAACCTCCGCAAGCTCCCGCCGGCGGTCGGTTTTCAGGGGACCGGCAAGACCGACTGGAATTTCCTCTACGAAGGCAAGCCGTTTGACTCCGACGCCTGGAACGACCTGCCGACCCATCAGCCGTTCTTTGCTCAGGTGAACTTTTCGGAAACGCATCGGGTGGGTCACAAGAAGCGGCCCGCCCCCTGGCAGTCGCCCCGTCGTGCCAATCCGGCCAAGGTGGAGTTGCCGCCCTACTATCCCGATCATCCGGTTACGCGCGAGGACTGGGCCGGCTATCTCGATGCGGTGTCGGAACTCGACCAGAAAGTCGGCAAGATTCTCCGGCAGCTCGAGGCCGACCACCTGGCCGACAACACGGTCGTCGTCTTCTTTGGCGACAATGGCCAGGCCCATGTGCGCGGCAAGCAGTGGTGCTACGAGAGCGGCCTGCGCGTGCCGTTGGTCATCCGCTGGCCCAAGAACTTCCCCGCCCCCAAGAACTTCCAGCCGGGCACGGTCGACGCTCGACTCGTCGCCTCGATCGACCTCGGCCCCACGATGCTCTCGCTCGCCGGCGTCGCGAAGCCGCCTAAGATGGAGGGCCAGGTTTTCTTGGGCGATCAGGCCGGCGAGCCGCGCAAGTATGTGTTCGGCGCCCGCGACCGGTGTGACGAGACGGTGGCCCGCTTCCGCACGGTCCGCGACGCCCGCTATCGCTACATCCGCAACTTCATGCCCGAGCGGCCGTTCTTGCAGGCCAACAAGTACAAGGAAACCCAGTACCCGGTCTGGGACCTGCTCAAGGAACTCGGGGCTCAAGGCAAGCTCACGCCGGAACAGGCCGTGCTGACCGCCCCCACGATGCCCGCCAAAGAGTTGTACGACATGGAAAAAGACCCGCACGAAATCCACAATCTCGCGGACTCCAGCAACCCGGAACATCAGGCGGCCTTGAAACGGCTCCGCGCGGTGCTCGAAACGTGGATCGAGGAATC
>JBDKTH010000719.1:0-3391 GCA_039680305.1 Thermoguttaceae bacterium
CCCGGTGGGGCAGTTGAAGATGGCCCCGCGATTCATCGCTGGGAACCGTTCGCCAACAATCCGACTCATACCGGAGGGACGATGGAACGATCAAGGTCGGGATCATCCGTCCCTGCAGGACGCTCGATGATCCGTGCGGATCCCGGTCCCAGCGATGAATCGCTGGGCTGCTATCAGATGTCCCTTCGGGACAGACGACTGGACGGCCGCAACGTGCACGGGGGAGGAATGTCGAAAGGTCAAATGTCGAAGGAAGGACAAAGCACAACGCAAGACAACGCTGACGGCTGACAGCTCCTCCACTCCTCGCCGCACTACTACCGCCAATTCCCCATCCGCGACCGCAACGACGGCCCCAACGCTCCGGAGATGGCCATTCGCCGCATGGAGCGCGTCGCCACGATCCCGCCGGGCACCGAAAGTGCGATCCACCTTCATGTGGGGTTAAGCAGGGAATCATGCCGCATACAACCCTTTGGAGTTACAACCGTTCGGAACCCATAGCCGCGCCGTAAGCGGTTTCTGAGAAAGAAGCTCGGATTTGGGGCGGCGGCTTCCAAGAATGTCAAACCGTGCGCGCGGGGCGTTGCAGATTGCGGTCCCTCAACAGCGGGAGGAGGTGTCCGGTCGATGCGCCCGAGCCGCCGTCGGCTCTGAGGGGTAGGGACTGGCATCTTGGGGGTCGGGCGGCTAGGATTAAGGACAAGCTTTTGCACCTATCATGCTCTTGGGAGGGATCCATGCCTGACGCTGCTGAACTCTATGACGCCATCTTGACCGGCAATGCACGCAAGGCCGAGGAAGTGACCAAGGCAGCCCTGGAAGCGAACGTCAATCCTTCCGAGCTGCTGGCCAAGTACATGATCCCGGCCATGGACGAGGTCGGCAAGCGGTTCGAGTGCAACGAATACTTCGTGCCCGAGCTGTTGATCGCCGCCCGGGCGATGAAGACCTCGCTGGCCCTGCTCACGCCGCATCTGGCGGCCGCGGGCACGGAGCCGGCCGGCCGCGTCGTCATCGGCACGGTCCAGGGCGACCTGCACGACATCGGCAAGAACCTCGTGGCCTCGATGCTCGAAGGCGGCGGCTTCGAAGTCGTCGATCTGGGCGTCGACGTCCCCGCCCAGAAATTCATCGAAGCCGTCAAGGAAAAGGAAGGCTCGATCGTGGCCATGTCGGCCCTGTTGACGACCACGATGGTCCAGATGAAAGCCGTGATCCAGGCCCTGGATGCGGCCGGACTCCGCGACAAGACCAAGGTGATGGTCGGCGGCGCGCCGATCACCCAACAATACGCCGACGAGATCGGCGCCGACGGCTACAGCGACAACGCCAGCAGCGCCGTCGCCCTGGCCCGCCGACTAACATAAGGACGAAGGACTAAGGACGAAGTGTTGCGAGCTTAATCCCGCTTCGTCCTTTGCCTCTTCCTTAGCCCTTCCTCCTTCGTCCTTCGTCCTTAGTCCTTTCTCCGGCTGGGGGCCCGTGTCGTGAGCGCACCAAATGAGGGCGTAGCGTTTCGGGAAATGGTCACGGGGGACCGTTTTTTCTATGGGGCGGAACTCGTCACCACGCGAGGATTGCCTGGGGACGACGCGGCCAACCCCGTGCGGGAACTGGCCGAGGCTTGCCTGGCCGACCCGCGGATCGGCTGGATATCGATCACCGACAGCCCGGGCGGCACGCCGATGCTTCCGCCCGACTGGCTGGCCGGCATGGTCGCCCCAAAAACGCGGGTCGTCATCCACCTGACCTGCAAGGACATGAACCGCAACGGCCTGGAAGCCGCCGCCTGGCGCTACGCGGCCGAAGGTTTTTTCAACATCCTGGCGATCACCGGCGACTACCCGGGCTCCGGCTTTGGCGGCGTCGCCGAACCGGTCTTCGACCTCGACTCGATCGGCCTGATCCGCCTGTTGCGTTCGATGAACGAGGGTCTCAAGATCCCCGGGCGCAAAGGCGCGATCGAAACCCTGGCGAAGACCAACTTCTTCATCGGCTGCGTAGTCTCGCCCTTCAAACGGCACGAACGCGAGCTGATGCCGCAGTACTTCAAGCTCCTGCGCAAGATCCAGGCCGGGGCCCAATGGGTCATCCCGCAGATCGGCTACGACATGCGCAAGTTCCACGAGGTCAAGCTCCTCCTGGAATCCCGCCGGCTCCAGGTGCCGGTGATCGGCAACGTCTACCTGCTCAACCGGATGGTGGCCGACCTGTTCCACCGCGGCAAGCTGGCTGGGTGCGTGGTGAGCGACGAGCTGATGCGCAAGGTCGAGCGGTACGCCGCCGGGCCCGACAAGGGCCGCCAGTTCTTCCGCGAGCTGGCCGCCAAGCAACTGGCCGTGTTCAAAGGGCTCGGCTTCGCCGCCGGCTATCTGGGGGGCATCAGCAAGGCCGAGACGTTCGCCAGCATCATCGAGCTGACCGAAAGCTACAAGGAGGGCGACTGGCGCGACTTTCTGCGCGAGATCCAATACGCCCAGCCCGACGAATTCTTCCTCTTCCAGCACGACCCCTACACCGGCCAGTGCTCCTCCTTAGAGGTCAATCCGACCTATCGCCACTCGCTCAAGTTCCCAGCGAAGTCCAAAGAAGTTACACTAGGGTATTGGGTCTCGCGCAAGGTGCACGACTGGGCGTTCACCCGCGGGAAGGGGTTGTACGGGTGGCTCGAGCGGCTGTTCCGCCGATGGGACAAGAAGCCCGGCCTGATGAGCCGGTTGTCCTACTGGCTGGAGCGGGAAGCCAAGCACCTGGGCTACGGCTGCCAGGACTGCGGCGATTGCAGCCTGCCCGACTGCGCCTACCTGTGCCCCCTGGCCCACTGCTCGAAGCATTCGCGCAACGGCCCCTGCGGCGGCTCGCGCGACGGACGCTGCGAACTGGACGACAAAGAGTGCTTCTGGGCCCGGGTCTACCAGCGGCTCAAGCACTACGGCGTGTCGGAGCGGATGTTCTCCGGCCCCCCGACGATTTACAACGCACAACTGCAACACACCTCGGCCTGGGCCAACACCTACCTGGACCGCGATCACGCTGCCCCGGCCAGGGACGCCGCGTCGGACCAGCCGCCGAGCGGGCCAACGGAAACGAAAGGAACTGTGAATGGCGATTAGCGGCCTGACCATCATCGGCGAAAGCATCAACGACTCGGTCCCCTCGACGCACAAGCTTTTTGACGCAGGCGACATCGACGGCATCCTCGAACTGGCCCGCACCCAGGACCAGGGCGGCGCGGGCTACATCGATTTCAACGTCGGCGCCCGGTCGGCCGAATTCATGGCCGAACTGGTCAAGAAGATCCAGCAGGTGACACGCAAGCCGCTGTCGATCGACACGCCCGACTGCGAGATTGCCAAGGCCGGTCTGGAAGCCTACGACCTCGACCGTG
>JBDKTH010000827.1:0-5905 GCA_039680305.1 Thermoguttaceae bacterium
AGTCGTACGAGTCGATCGCGTCGAGGTCGGAAAACGGCATCTCGAACGCCTCGCCGAAAAGGACGGAGATCGCCGACGTGCGGCGAAAGCTCTCTTCGTCGCCACTGCTGTTGATCGTCGCCTGGAGGATGCCCAAATCCTCGTAGAGGGCCACGCCGAGGACCATGCCTGACTGGCCCATCACCAGCGCGTACCAGGGACCGCTCTGGAATTTGTCGCACTCGATCTTGATGGCGGCATCCCAAGCGATATCGCGCCACGGGGCGCGGCGGTAAAACTCGGCGGCCGTGGCAAAGAAACTACCGACCTGCGCCGCTTGCATCCCCGGCACATCCAACAGCCCGGGCAACAGATCGCCGCCGGCCATGTGGTGGCTCAAGTCCGCGAATACGCGATCCAACAGGTCCAGCCCGCCGGCGCCCACACACTCGATGCCGATCGCCTCCAGGCGGGGTCGCAAGGCCGCGTCAAACGGCGAGCGGAGTTCAATCGCGGCGGGACGATGAGGATCGCCGGCCGCCGGGTGTTCGAGGGCCAGGGCGATCCCCTTCCAGAGCCAGTCGGCGGTCGGGGCCTCGGTGGTCAACTCGTTGGACAGGAGCAGGTCTTGATCGCGATTGACGACCATCGCGGTCCAGGGACGCTTCGGTTCGCCGTCCTGGTCCAGCCAGGTCGGCAGGTGGCGTACGTCGGCCTGCCAGATTTCTCCCGGTTCCTGGGGCAAGGCGGCCAGTTCCCCCGGCTCGCTCGTCACGGACTCCGCATGCATGCCCGGCCGCAAGGGCATCCGCTCCAGGATCTGGTCGATGTGCTCCAGCTCGTCGCAAAGCACGCATTCGACCTCGACCTGTTGGAGCTTCGTCTGCCAGGCCTTCAGGAATGTCTTCAGCCGGACCTCAATGCGCGTCGGCCGGTGAGGCTCATCCTGGCGAGGATCCATCATGGCGTTGATCAGGTAATCCCAGGCGTCGCTGGGCGACGGTCGCGACTCGCCGACCTCAAACTCCAGGACCGTGTCCGCCGTCCGGTTGGTCACCAGCAGGATCCAGGGGCGAAACTCGCCCCCCTCCGCCTCATAGGCGATGCTCGACTGGCGCGAGTCGACCTGCCACGTCTCGTTCTCCGCCTGGGAAAGCTGACTCAACCGGGCTTTGACCTGGCGCCACGCGGGCCGGCGTGCTTCCTGGTCCGGGCCAAGCGGCAGTTTGAGCACTTTGCGCATCCAGGCCAAGGCCCCCGGCGTGGCTCGCCAGACGCCGCGATAGTCGGCCACATAGGCGATCGCCTCGTCTTCGCCGCCAAGACTGACATAGTCGGGCAACTCCACCGGCGTTGGCTTCCGGCCGGTCAGGTAGTCGGGGATGTGGGGATTCTCCTTCTGGGCATTGAGCAGCAGTTGCCGTGCCCGGGGACTCTCGCCCTCCTTGCGGAAGGCCAGCAAGGCCCGGGCATAGGCCCAGTCGGCCGATCCTTCCTCCGCGTACTCCTCCAACAAGCGTTCCACCTCGTTGTCGCGTCCCAATTCCAGCAGGGACCGCGTGAGGATATAGCGCACTCCCTGGTTGTCGTTGGGATTCAACCGCAGCAGGTCGCGATAGTCGTCGATGGCCTCTTCGCGCAGGCCGGCGTCCCAGCGTGCCTGGGCCAGCCCGAGCCGAGCCCGCATATACGGCCGGGTCTCCAGGAAACCCCAAAAGCTCCCGCGGTATTCCTTGAAAGCCTTCTTGCCCAGCGCCCGCTCGCCTGCGGCCACGCCCTGCTGGTAGAGTTCCAACGCCTGATCCACGGTCTCGGCCGACTCGGCCAAGACGACGTAGGCATCGGCGCAATCGGGCGAGATCTCCAGGGCCTCCCGCGCAAGCGCCGTACGCTCGTCCCCTTCGAGTTCGAAGGCCGAATACATCAACTGCTGGGCCTGTTCCAACGGCGTTCGCGCCTCCTCGGCGCCGCGAAACAGCCCTTGCATCATCCCTTCAATCGCGCGTCGGTCAGGCAAGACGGGTTCCTGCTGGTCGCGGGAACGTTGTTGGCCCTTGCCCGAGTTCGCTTTGCCGTGGGATTTCTTCTTGGCCACGAATGACTCCTTGTCTAGTGTTCAACAAGAACAATTGTACGTCTCACCCCCGCCGGCAGGAATGGGCGCAGAGAAAAACGGTGGCAGGGGTTGCCACTGCCGCTAGCACGGGGGCTTTTATTCCCTGGCCGCCCCTTGACTTCCCGTCATCTCTATGCGAAAAGCGATCCTGACGTCGACGCGGATTCCCGCTTCTCACCGCTGCTGTCTGGGGACCAAACCATGCGACTCTTCTCATCGTTGCCCGTTGTCCTTCTCGCCGGTCTGTTGTTGCTCAGCGCGTGCGAGCGCCGGATCCTTCCCGATTCGTCCTACCAACCGGCGAAGTCCAAGAAACAGGTCCAGAAAGAAGCCCAGGCGGAGGAAGCAGAGGCGGTGGCATCGATTCCCAAGGTCAAGACGATCGGCGAGATGCGGGCCTGGACGACGCCCGGCGGCGCCTCCCGGGTCGAAGGCAAGATGATCGCCCTCAAAGACGACCGGGTCGAACTTTTGGCCAAGAACGGCTCGATCATCGCCATCCCGCTCGACCGGCTCAGCCCGGCCGACCAGCAATACGCCAAAGACACGGCGGCGAAGGCTCCGGCCGGCAAAGAGCCGCCGGAAGAAGAAAAGCCGTAGCCCCAATGCCGTTCAATCGGTTGCCGCAAGTCTTTGTTTAGCCCGGTCGCTTGCGACGGGAGGAAGGCAGGCGCTCACGCCTACGGCCTTCGAATATGCAGATGGCAGCACCCTTCGCCGCCGGGCTGCCAGGTGTCGGCAAAAAAGCCGAACCCCGCCGATTCAAAGGTGCCGTTGTCGATCCGGGCCGCGATGCGGCAGAGGGTCGCAATCAGTTCGTCGGGCAACCCGGCCTCTTGCCAGGCTTCCCGCAGCGGGCAGCGATGGAACTTGATGTCCAACGCCTCGGGATCGCGGCGGACCACTTCGGGTTCGAACATCCGGCCCTCGTCGGGCAGCCCGTCGACAAAGGCCTGGCAAAGCCCGTCGAGGTTGTCGGGAGCAAACCGGGCATATTTCTGCCCCTTCTCGGCGCCCCGCTGGTAGATCGCCCGCTGCATCAGTTCCTCGGCCTTTTCCGCCCCGAGTTCGCGACGCAGTTCCTCGTACATCGTGTGATAGATCATCGCCCGATTCTTGAACGAATCGTACAGTTGGTCGCGTAGCGATTGTTCCGACATGACTCCCCCCTGAAGGTTTGCGACACTGCCCACCGTCATTCTATCGGTGGGAGGCAACCGGTGGAGTCCGGCCACGGGTCAGGAGGCGTTTCCCTCTGCCGAGTGAAGAGCGGCCCTCGGGGTCAGTACCGCTTGCTGCCCGAGCGGGCCGCCGCCGTGGCCTGCATCGCCTTGAGTTCGGTGGACGAGAAGAGCCGGTAGCGTCCGGCCGGATGCCCCTCGGCGACCGTCAGATCGAGATGACGCTGTACGCGTTTGGCCCTGCGCTCGGGCACGGCAATCAGGGCGTCGGGTTCGTGAACGGCGAGGTTGGCGATCTCCCGCCCTCGGATTGGCTCCAACTGCTCAGCCCGCAGCGCGGCGCGGAGTTCCGGGTCGAGGTAGAACACCAACGACCCAATTCGCTCTTCGACCACCAGGACGCGAGAAGGGACATTGTCGTGATGGTTGAGATACTCGGCCAGGTCGAAGGCGGAGTGCATCCGGGCGGCGGGCGGCCCGACAAACGTCATGACCACGGCAAACTGAGCCCCTACCGAAAACACCCCAACGGCCAACGCCTCGGCCGCTCGGCCGCCACGCCAGATGAACAGCGGGACCCAGGATAGCGATGCGGCCGCGATGCCCAGCCCCCATACGTACCAGGGGAACTCACAGCGCAACACCTTCTGCGCCACCAGCAGCGCGATGGGCAGAACCAAGGGCCCGACAAGGCAGGAGAAACAGAAATTCGTCGCGAGCCACTTTCGGGCGGAGGCGGTCAGCCGACCCTCGATCAGACGCCCCCAGCCCACGGCGATCAAGATGATCAGCGGCGGGAAGACCGGCCAGATGTAGGTCACCAGCTTCGACTTGGCCATGGTCAGCAGCAGCGTGCAGCCGATCGCCCAGCACACCAGCAGGACCAAGCTGCCGTTGTCCGAGCCCACGGCGTGCGTGCCCGAGCGGGATTCCTGGCGGCGCAGCCACCACTCGCGCAAGCTCACCGGCAGATAGGTAATCCACGGCAGGCTGCCCCAGAGCAGGATCGGGAAGTAAAACCAGAACGGCTCATTGGCGTGCCGTTGCGTGCTGGTGGCGAAGCCGAGCAGGTGGCGTTCGACAAAATAATAGTAGAGGTATCCCGGATGGCGACCCTCCATGGCGATGTACCAGGCCGAAGCGATCAGGCTGGCCACCGTCAGCGCCCCGACACCACGCAGGCAAGCGGCCACGGTCAACCGCCGGGTGATCAGCAGATAGCTGCCGTAAGCCGTGCCGACCAGGGCCACCCCGACAAATCCCTTGGTGAGGCACGCCAGCCCCAGTGCCAGGCCGATCCCCAGCGTGCAGGCCAGTTGCCCGCGGCGTGTGGTCGCCCGATCGGCCTCCCAGAACAGCAGGATCGCCAGGTTGATCCAGGGGATCAGAGCCACGTCGTGGGACGCGACCTGGGTCAAGGCCACCGGAAAGACGGCGCTGGCGTAGAGCACCACCGCCACCACCCCCGTGGCTCGGCCCAACATGCGCCAGGCGATGAGCCCGGTGGTCAGGGTCCCGAGGAGTCCATACAGCATCCCAGCCAGACGCGAGGCCCCTTCGTTCATCCCGAACAGCTGGAGCGAGAGAGCCTGGGTCCAAGAAAAGAGGATCGGCTTGTCGAAGAACGGCTCTCCCAGAAAACTCGGCGTGACCCAGTCGCCCCGCTCCACCATCTCCTGGGCGATCGCCGCGTGCAGCCCTTCATCGGGATCAACCAACGGGTTGTTCAGGAAGAGCGGGTAGACGAAAAAAATACCCGCCAGCACGATTCCGCTCGCCAGTAGCCATGGCAAACCATCCCTAGCGTTGCCCATGGGCCGTCCTTTTTCGCAGGGGGAACGAGGTCGGGAGAAGGCGGCCCTATAGTACTGGACAACATGCAGGAGTCAAATGGCAATTCACCTCTTTTTTGTAACCCAGACGCGTGGGGGGAAAGGGCGACTATCGTCGCGTCGCCCGCGGAGGATCTTGGGCAATGCGGTCCGGAGCGTGATTCTTCAGCAGGCGGCTGGCGGTCTGATAGTAGGTGATCGCGTCGGACAACAGTTGCGGACGGACTTCCGTGGGCGTTTGCGAACCATCCACGGCGACCCGATAGGCCTCGCGGCCCCGCTGCACATCGAGCACGACCAATTCGCCGCCTTCGAGCAAACCCAACTTCTGGTACGTGGCGACAAACGCCCGGTTGGGTGGATCGCGAAACACGTCCTTGCCGAAGAAATTGCTCGTGTAGGAGAAGCGGAGCATTCCCAATAGGGTTGGGCCAAGGTCAATCTGACTGCACAAGCCGTCATAGCGCCCGGGGGTGACGATCTTCGGGGCGTAGATGAATGCGGGAATGTGGTAGCACGATACGGGGACCTCTGTCTTGCCGGCGCTGCTGGCACAGTGATCGGCCACAATCACGAACACCGTGTTGTCAAACCATGGCTTGTCCCGGGCCGCCGCAAGGAACTGCCCGATCTCATGGTCCGTATACTTGACCGCGCCCTTGCGACTGGTCCCGGACGGAATGTCGATCTCCTGCGGATAGGTGTAGGGGCGATGGTTCGAGGTGGTCAGCGCCAGTTAGAAGAACGGGGTGCGACGGGCCGACGCCGCAACGGCCTCCTTGAGGACGCGACTGAAG
>JBDKTH010000132.1:0-5528 GCA_039680305.1 Thermoguttaceae bacterium
ATCACCATCCGCGCTACGACCCGGGCGAGATCCTGCGGTACCCCCTCCAGGACGCGGTTGATCTCCGGCAGGCCGCGGTCGGGGGCGGCGTGCCACATCAGCCAGGCGATCTGCCGGTCGCGGCCAAAGGTGCTCAGCCCTGGGAAGAGCGACTCGAACTGCCGTCCGCACATCAACTCATAGGCGGTGAAGCCGAGCGAATAGAGATCGCTGACCGGACCCGGCGGGCCGAACTGGTAGGAGACCAACTCCGGGGCCATGTACTTGGTGGTTCCCTTGAGCAGGCTGCCGGCTTCGTTGCTGGCCCGGCGTGCGAGGCCGAAATCGCCCAGCTTGACCCGGTTCTGCGCGTCGACGAGCATGTTGCTCGGCTTGATGTCGCCGTGGATCACGCCGTTGGAGTGCAAGAAGTGCAGGGCGTGCAGGCTGCAGACGAGCACGATCCGCAGGTAGTCCAGATCGATCGGGTCACGCTCGGCAAACGGCTGGAGATTGCCCCGCATCAATTCGAGGATCAGCCAACCGCGGGGGCGGACGATGTCGTAGATCGTCAACACGTTGGGGTGCTGCAACGAAGCCAGCAACTGGGCCTCGCGCCAGTAGCGTTCCAGCTGCCGGGGATCGTTGAGAAACTGCTGATGGATCTGCTTGACGGCCACCTCGCGTCCCAACTCGCGATCGCGTGCCCGGTAGACGCTGGCAAAGTCGCCTGTCGAGATGAGGTTGATAATCTCGTACCGCAGCGCAGGATCCATCAATCTTCCCTCAAGAGATTCGTGAGTTGCTCTTCCAGTCGTTTGTCGCGTGCCCGGGTCCCGGTGATCGTGTCAAACGGGCCTCGCTCGGCCCGCAGCTGGTCGAGGACTTTGCTATACAACTTGCGTTCGGTCGCATGATCGCCTCGCGCGAACGCCCGTTGAGCGTCGCGCAGATCGAGCTGGTACTGGGGACGGGATGCCGTGCCGAGGTCGGAGAAAAAATCCTCCTCGAGCACCCGTCGGGCGGCCTGCTTGGCCTTGTTGTGCTGAGACGGTGGCGGCGAGACGTCCATAAAGGCCAGCATAGCCGATGCGACGACACTCAGGCAAACCGCCCCCAGGAGGACGAGGGGGTTGCGGCGGACCGGTTTTTCCTGCTTCGCGCCCCGCTGGTTCGACTCGGTCAGGTGTAGATCGGGGAGTTTGCCGTCTGCGCTGAGTGTAAGGGGGGAGCGAGCTGCCTCGGCCGTGATGAAACGGGCCACCTTGCGCGGCGGCGCCGAGGCCGGCGGGGAGAGCGGCACGTTTGTCGGTCGGGGAGCCGGCGTCGGCGGTTGGGGCCGCGGCACCTGAACCGATTGCGGGACCGGGACGACCGCGCCGGGGAGCGGGCTGGCGCACACCACGGGCGGTGCTTCCGCGCCGGGCGACTTCGCCGCCTCGCCGGCCGCCGGGGCCGGTGCGGCCGGTGGACTGGCGCCCCGGAGGGGCGGAACGGCCATTTCCGGCGCAGGGCCGGTCCGAGCGGACAGGTTCTGAGGCACCAAGAGACGGCCGTTGCAGTAGGGACAAATCACCGAGGTACCGGCCATCTTGTCGGCGACCGACAGAGACTGTTTGCATCGCGGGCATTCGACAAGGTTCGGCATCGTTGCTCAGCGGGTCCTTACAAGAAGAAGCCAAACTGGAGGTAGTTCATCAAAAACGGCCCGAGGATCAACAGCACGGTCGAGATCATCACCAAGAGGCCAGGAAAGAGCATGTTGACCCCCGCTTCGCCGGCCACCAGTTCCGCCCGCTGGGTCCGCCGGATCCGCAGCACGTCGGCCTGAGCGCGGAAGATCTTGGCCAGGGGCGTACCGAGTTGTTCCCCCTGGATGACCGAGCCGATGATGCTGGTGATCTCGTCGTCGCGCAGGCGGTCGCGCATCGCATGGAACGCTTCGATGCGAGTCTTGCCGAGGCTCATGTCGGTGAGCACCCGGCCGAACTCCTGGGCGACCGGATGGCCCTGAAACTCCATGACAGCCTGCGACAGGGCGCCCAGAAACGTGGCCCCCGACTCCATCAGCAAGGTCAGCAGGTCGAGCAGGTAGGGCATCCGCTGCTTGATGCGGCGGAGCCGGTCGGCCGCCTGACGCGTGAGGCGATACCGCAGGGCCCAGACCGTCGCCATCGCCCCCAGCGCGGCGAGCAACAGGCCGCTCATCACCCCAAACATGCCGGTGAACAGGTAGGCGTAGATTGGCGACAGGCACAGAGCGAGCAGTTCCGCCCGGGCGAGATACTCTTCGGCCAGCCAGGACCGGGGCAGACCCGCGGCTTGAATCTCCCGCTGAATGTTCGGCAGGCTCTCGCGGAACATGGCCCGATTGACGTGGGCCAAGAGCAGGATGAGCGGCTGGAAGAGACGGTAGACCAGGTCGTGCCGCCGGAGGTCGTTGATCCGACTGACGTCATAGCGCCACTCGTCGCCCTGCTCCAGATCCTCGCTCCAGAGGGCCGTGAAGACCCAGCGGGCGACGAGGAACGCGCTGGCGCCGATCGTCACACTGGCCGCCATTTGGAGGCCGAGTGCCGCGCTGGCGGAGGATGCAGCCAGGATGGGTTCCATAGTCCTAGATGTCCGGATTGAGGAGCACGCGTGCCCAGACGTAGGCCACCACGTTGAGAAGGATCGCCACGACGAGTACAAAATGGCCGATGGTCTGAGTGAACAGGAGACTCGTATTCTGCGGATCGACGAAATAGTAGCCGACCAGGATGAACAGCGGGGCGATTGCCATGTAGATGGCCGACTTCCGCGCCTGGGCGGTTTCCGACTCGACCTTCCGCTCCAACCGCTGGAGTTCGAGCACCGACTGGGCGATCCGTTCCACGGTCTCGTTCAATCGGCCGCCGCTCTCGTGGCTGGCGAGCATGGCCGCGGCAAACAGGGCGAAGTTCTCGCTTTTGAGCCGTTCCTTGGCGGTGAGCAGGGTTTGCTGCAACGGTTTGCCCAGCTTGTACTCGCCGACGATCTGCTGGAACTCGCTGTTGATCGGCGCGGGACACTGGGCGGCCAGAATCTCCATTGCCTGGGCCAGCGACAGCCCCGCACGGACCGCATTGGCCAGGCCCACCATCGCGTCGGCCAACTGATCTTCAATCTTCTGTCTGCGCCGCTCGGCCATGCGGCGCACGAGATACCAGGGCGTCGCGAGGAGGAACACGGAGAACAGCACGGCGAAGACCGGGCTGTCGAGCACCAGCCAGAAGGCCAGAAACGTGCAGAGCGTCACGCCGACCCAGAGGTTCAGGTAGCCTCGCAGGCGGGCCGTCGGCACACGCAACCGGCGGAGCTTTTCGGCCAGGTCGTGCTGGACCACGTCGATCGCCTGCGCGTAGTAGTCGCGGCCAAAAAGGACCAGCAGGGTCACGGCCAAGCCGAGCGCCACACTTCCGAGGTATTTTTCAATGTCGGGCGGCATTCAGGCGGTTCCTGGCGGTTTGGGAAGGAGGCTCGACAGGGGCGGGACTGCTGCGCTCTTGGCGTCCAACAGCGGTTGCCCTTTGCCGTAAAGGAACTCCAGATCCAGCAATTCCTTGTCGACCAGCGAATCGACGAACGACGGCAGGTAGCCGGTCGGCTGCAGCGACTCCTGGTTGCGGAGGTTGAAGATGTCGAGGACGACGATCCGTTTGGTCTCCGGATCGATCCGCGTCACTTCGGAGATCTGCGTCACCATGCGCCGGCCGCCAGGGAGACGGCTGATGTGCACGATCAGATCGATCGCCGAGACGATCTGCCGGTGAATCGAACTGACCGGCAGATCGGCGGCCATCAGGACGAGCACTTCGAGCCGTTCGACGACTTCTTCGGCGCTGTTGGCGTGGACGGTGGTCAGCGAGCCGTCGTGGCCGGTGTTCATCGCCTGGATCATGTCGAGGGCTTCCGGCCCCCGGCATTCGCCGACGATGATCCGGTCGGGCCGCATGCGCAGGGCGTTGCGCACCAGGTCGCGGATCGTGTAGGCCCCGGTCCCTTCCACGTTCGGCGGCTTGGCTTCGAGCGTCACCACGTGTTCCTGGTGCAGCCGAAGCTCCACCGTGTCCTCCACGGTGACGATCCGCTCCTTGAACGGGATGAAGCTGCTCAGGACGTTCAGCAGCGTGGTCTTGCCGCTTCCCGTGCCGCCGCTGACCAGGACGTTGCGGCGGTCGATCACCGCGGCGCGGAGGAACGTGGCCGCCGCCCGGCTGATCGTTTCCGTCTCCACGAGGTCGTCCATCGTGAACCGCTGGACGGGGAACTTGCGAATCGTCAGGCACGGGCCCTTGACGGCCAACGGCGGGATGATTGCATTGACCCGGGAGCCATCGGGGAGCCGGGCGTCGACCAGCGGCTGGCTCTTGTCGATCCGCCGGCCGACCTGGGCCACGATCCGCTCGATGATCGACTCGGTGACGTCGTCGGAGATGAACCGGCGGCCCGAGCGCTCGATGATCCCCTCCTGCTCCACGTAGATCTGATCGCGGCCGACGACCATGATCTCCGACACGGTCGGCGCGCGCAGCAGGTCCTGGAGCGGTCCGAAGCCGAAGATGATGTCTTTGAGGTCTTTCTTGAGCGTGCGCAGGATGAGATACTTACGGAGCTCCTGGTGGAGGTGGGGCCGCACGAGGTGGAAGACGTCGTTGAAGCTGGCCTCCACGCGTTGGACCTGTTGGCTGGTGTCGCGGCAGTCGGCCAGTGCGAGCCGCTCGCGGAGGAAGTGCAACAGGGCATGCAGTTCCGATTCGCGTTCCGGCACGAGGGTCGCCGGCACGTCGAATTCGTTCGACGTAAGCGAGGCCAGGTCGAAGATCGCCTCTTCGCCGGTTTCCATGATCAGCTGGTTGACCAGGTGATCGCGGAGCACCAGGCCAGTGATTTCCTCCAGAAGCGTCTCGTTCTCCGCTCCGAAGAGGCCCAGTTCCCGGCATACGTCCTCGATGTTGTTCTCCAACAGCAGGATGCTGGCCGGGTCGTGGGCTCGCGTGGTTTCGAACTGGTAGAGGTCGAGCCGCTCCAGCAGCTTGCGGTGGATCCTCAGCTCCAAGTCGGCCACGATTGAGCGGAGATGAGCTTCCAACTCGCGTCGGGTGATCGTTGTGGCTTTTTCCGCCTCGAACGTCAGCGTGTAGGGCCAGAGCCGGACCTTGGTGCCGGGGAAGAACACGGCCGTCTGTCCGCCGAGCACCTCTTCCTCGCCGACCACGCAACTGTTGAGGCCGACGTTCTCCAGCTGGAGTTGACCGTTGAGGAGCCGCACCACGACATGACGCCGCGAGACCAGGGGGCTTTGCAGCACCACGGTGTTGGTCGGATCGCGGCCGATGGTCACTTCCGCGTCGTGGACCTCGACCATCAACCGCCGGCTTTCATGGACTTTGTTATACCAGATTCGCATGGTACAAGTTATTTCTTCGCGGGCCCTTACGGGTTCTTGGTTTGCCGGGGATGAAGGATGACTCGCATTGGCCGGGATTCGATCTCGTCGAGGATCCGCATCAGCTTCTCGGCATCGG
>JBDKTH010000985.1:0-4895 GCA_039680305.1 Thermoguttaceae bacterium
CTCGTCGCTGATTTCGACGTCTTCTTACTTCTCAGATCGTCAAACGTGTGTGCCACTGCTTGCCTTCCGGGCAAGCAGTGTTGGGGACACACGATGCGGCGGCACTGCTTGCCTCGAAGGCAAGCAGTGGCACACCGCCGGTCGGCTTAGACCATCAGGCTCGCGAATTCCTTCTTCAAGGTCTCCAGGGCCTTCTGGCCTTGGTCCCCCTCGACCACGACGTTGACGCGGACTTCGCTGGTGTTGATCATGTCCACGTTGATCCCCACCGCGGCCAACGACTGGAAGAGCCGGGCGGCCACGCCCGTGTGGCTTCGCATGCCGATCCCGGTGACCGAAAGCTTGGCGACGGCCGGGCAATGCGTCGGGGCCGGCGAGCTGAAACCCTGCGCCAGTTTCGAGGCCGTTTCGAGGGCCTTCTTGAGATCCGTCTGAGGAACGGTGAAGCTCAGGTTGGCGAAACCACCCCGGCCCATGCTCTGCACGATCATGTCGACCACGATCCCCTGTTCGGCGACCTCGTCGAAGACCTGAGCGGCCAGGCCCGGGGTGTCGGGGACCTTCATCAAGGTCACGCGGGCTTGGGTGGTATCCAGCGAGATGTCCTCGATGATCAGGTCTTCCAACCCCTGGAGTCGCGCGATGATCTCGATGCGGTTGTTGCCATTCTGCGAGGCCGCAGCGGCCTTCCCACAGCACTGGCACGACGGCGCCGGCGCGGCGTGCAATTGAAAGACCTCGTGGACGGTTCGCAGGGCGTCTTGGGCGTGGACGCGGCCGACCAGGGCGGAGATCTTGATCTCGCTGGTGGTGATCATCTGGATGTTGATCCCCTTCTCGGCCAGGGCCTCGAACATCTTCTGGGCCACGCCGGGCTGGGTCGCCATGCCCAAGCCGACCACCGAGACTTTCGACACGTTGTCGTCGTAGTCGTAGCCTTCCGCGCCGAGTTCCTTGACCGCCTCTTCCACGGCGCGGAGCGTCGCCGGCAGATCGCCG
This sequence comes from Thermoguttaceae bacterium, assembly GCA_039680305.1. Taxonomy (GTDB): domain Bacteria; phylum Planctomycetota; class Planctomycetia; order Pirellulales; family Thermoguttaceae; genus JBDKTH01. Next base: position 1,000 of record JBDKTH010000985.1, read on the forward strand.
CGGACCACGGTGAACGAGATGTCGGCCAGGCCTTCGGCGCCGACGTTCTGAATGATCATGTCCATGCCGATGTTCTTGGCCGCGATCTTCGAAAAGACCGTGATCGCCGCCCCCGGACGGTCGGGCACGCCCAGCACCGTCACGCGGGCTTCGTCCTTGATCAAGGCGGCCCCGCAGACCGGCTGCGCATCGGATTCCGGGTCGGCCACGATCATCGTCCCCTCGCCGTCGCTGAGACTGCTCCGTACGTGCACCGGGACATTGAACTTCTTGGCGAACTCGATCGACCGGTTGTGCATCACCCCCGCGCCCGCCGTGGCCAGTTCCAGCATCTCGGCGTAGCTGATCTGCTTCATTTTGCGGGCTTCGGGCACGATCCGGGGATCGGTCGTATAGACGCCGTCCACGTCGGTGTAGATCTCGCAGGCGTCGGCATGCAAGGCTGCGGCCAGGGCGACGGCCGTGGTATCGCTGCCGCCACGGCCCAGCGTGGTGATGTTGAGCGAGTCGTCGATCCCCTGGAATCCGGCGGCAATGACGATGTTTCCGTCCTTCAAGGCCTTGCGCAGCCGTTCGGCATCGATCGAACGGATGCGGGCCTTCGTGTAGGTGCTATCCGTCTTGATGCCCATCTGGGCGCCGGTCATGCTGATCGCCTTATGGCCGAGCGAGTGGATCGCCATCGCCATCAAGGCGACACTGACCTGCTCGCCGGTCGACAGCAGCATGTCCATTTCCCGCGCGGGCGGCTCGTCGGTGATCTGGTTGGCCAGATCGACCAGATGGTCTGTGCTGTGGCCCATCGCGCTGACGACCGTGACCACCTGATGGCCTTCTTTCTGGGCGCGGATGGCCTTGCGCGCTGCGGCCAAGATCTTCTGACTGTCGGCCACACTGGTGCCGCCGAACTTCTGAACAATGATCGACATTGGAGTGGAATGAGGGGTTAGAGACTTGGATTCGTTTCGGACCCGTCCAGTAATAACTTGGAGAATTTTCCGGGGAGCGGATCTCGGATTTCCGTCAACGCTTCTCGCCGCCGAGGAAATGCGCCATCAGCTTCCAGCCTTCTTCAAAGACCAGAGGCGACTGCGCGGCGGTGGGATCATCATAATGCGACAAGCCATCCGGCTCGATACCGGTTCCGGCCATAGCCCAGGGGACATACCCGTGGCTATGGGTCTTGGTCCGTAACGGCGTAGGGTGGTCGGGCGAGACCAGGATTCGGAACTGGCCGTAGCCTTTCAGGGCCTCGTAGACCGGCCCCACAATATGTCGGTCGATCTCTTCCAGCGCCTTTACCTTGAGGTCGGCATTCCCCTCGTGGGAGGCCTCGTCGGTCGCTTCCACATGGACGCAGACCAGATCGACGTCCTTGAGGGCCTCGACCGCATAGCGGCCCTTGGCCGCGTAGTCGGTGTCGACATACCCGGTGGCCCCGGGAACGTCGATCCGCCGCCAGCCCAACAGCTTGGCCAGACCGCGGAGCAGGTCCACGGCAGTGATCATGGCCCCTCGTTTGCCGTAGCGCTGGGCAAACGGAGCCAACTGCGGCGTGCTTCCCAGGCCCCACAGCCAGATGTTCGTGGCCGGCAACTTGCCCTCCCGCCGCCGTGTCGCGTTGATCGGATGGTCGGCAAACAGGTCAACGCTATCGGCCATCAACTGGTTGAGCAGGTCGCTCCCCGGACCGCGGGGATAGTCGTCCTGGACCGATTTATCCGTCAGGTCATGCGGGGGCGTGGTCCGTGTGTCGATCGAAAACGGCGCCGGCTCGCCCGCGCCGCGGTAGACCAACAAATTGCGGTAGCTGACCCCCGGATAGAACTGCAACCGCTCGGAGCCGAGCTTTTCCTGGAGCGTCTGGAGCAGAGCGGCCGCTTCCTCGCTGGAGATGTGGCCCGCCGTGAAGTCCCGCATCAATTGGTCTTCAATCGTCACCAGGTTGCAGCGCACGGCCCAGTCGTCCGGCCCCAATTCAATCCCCTGGGCGGCAGCCTCCAAGGGGGCGCGGCCGGTGAAGTGCTCCAACGGGTTGTAGCCCATGAGGCTCAGGTTGGCCACGTCGGACCCCGCCGGCAACGAGGCGGGCACATTGCTGGAGCGGCCGACGACGCCCGCCGCCGCCACGGCGTCCATGGCCGGCAAACGGGCGGCCTCCAACGGCGTCTTGCCGCCCAGCACCTCTTGTGGTTCGTCGGCGCAGCCATCGGGGATAATGATCGCGTATTTCATCTGCTCATTCATCATTCTGCATTCATCATTCTGCATTAATCTCGCACCCGCATGCGCACGGTGCCAGGGTGAACGCTCTTGAGGGTGTCGATCGACTGCACCGCCTTGCGCACGGCGCCTTCCGACGCATTGTGGGTCATGATCACCAGCGGCACGATTCCGTCGCTGCCCTCTTCCGTCTCGTGCTGGATGACCGAGGCGATCGAGATGCTGTGGCTTCCGAGGACTCCGGCAATCTCCGCCAGCACGCCCGGCGTATCCTGCACACGGAACCGCAGGTAGAACCGGCCCGGCACTTCGTCCGGATCCCGGGCCACGACCGAGACCTTGCGCTCCGACGACCAGAGTTCCAACGCGCGAAACGTGATCGCCGTGCGGCCGACGACGGTGTCGATGATGTCCGCGACAACCGCCGAGGCGGTCGGCAGCTGGCCGGCGCCCAACCCGTGCAGGAAAACGCGGCCGACGGCGTCGCCAACGACGCGGATCGCATTGTAGGCCCCGCGGACCTCGGCCAGCGGCGAGCCTCGCCGGACGAGCGTGGGCGAAACGTGCAGTTCCAGCCCATCGGGAACCAGGTTGGCCACGGCCAGCAGCTTGATGCTGTAGCCGAGTTCCTTGGCGCATCGGATATCGGCCACGTCGACCACATCGATCCCGGTGCGGGGGATATCCTTCCAGTTGACCTGCGAGCCAAAGGCCAGATGGGCCAGGATCGAGAGCTTTTGGGCCGCATCGGTCCCGTCGACGTCCATCGCCGGATTGGCCTCGGCGTAGCCCAGCCGCTGGGCTTCGGCCAAGGCGACGCGGTACTCGGCGTCGCGCTCCTCCATCTGGGTGAGGATGAAGTTGCTCGTGCCATTGAGAATGGCGTGGATCGACTCGATTCGATTCGCCGTCAGGCTCTGGCCAATCGTGGCGATAATCGGGATTCCCCCGGCCACGGCGGCTTCGAAGGCGATCGTGCGCCCCAGCTGTCGCGCGCGGTTGAACAACTCGGCCCCATGCACGGCCAGGAGGGCCTTATTGGCCGTAATCACATTCTTGCCGCTCTCCAAGAGCTTGAGCACGATCGTCCGGGCAGGCTCCAGCCCGCCGATCAGTTCGACAACCGCTTCAATCTCCGGGTTCTCAAGAACCTTCGACAGGTCGTCGGTCAGCAACCCGGGCGGCAACGCGACGTTCCGTGCCCGCGTAAGGTCTTTGTCGACAATATGTACCAGCTCGATCTGCCGTCCGGCGTGCCGGGCGATCCGATCGGAGTTTTCTAGCAGGAGCCGGGCGGTGCCGGAACCAATGGTTCCGAACCCGATGATGGCGACTTTCGCAGTTTTCATGACCAACGAACCTTTGGGCAAAGTTGCAGAATCCGTTATCGTAGGCGAGCCGATTAGGGGTCGTCAAGCCGACTGCCGGGCGGTCCGCCTTGTCGGAATGGCCAGATTGAGGATACTGAAAAGGGACGGAGGTGGCGAATAACTCCGATGGGTGGATAGTGTGGTGACGCTCATGGGTCCTATAGTTCTTATAGTTCCTATAGGGCCTATGGGACCAATAGGACCTAAGGGACTTAGATGATGGACAGCAACGCACTTGCTTTTTTTCGGCGTATTATCGAGACTCCGAGCGCTTCCGGCTTTGAGAACGTTCTGCAAGACGTA
>JBDKTH010000524.1:0-3122 GCA_039680305.1 Thermoguttaceae bacterium
GGGGATCGGCCGTGCTCGACGTGGACGAAGTGACCGTCTACAACCGGGCCCTGTCGGCCGACGAGATCGTGCGTCTGGCCCACTTCCACGCGCCGCTGGATCAGGCCATGGCTGCCCGCTTTGGCCAAGCCGAGCGGTTGGTCGAGGCCAAGGATTTTGCGGGCGCCCAGCGGGAGTATGAAACGATCGTCGAGAACAAATACCTGCATCCCGACTATCACGCCTTTGCCCGACTGTGCCTGGCCCGGATGTATCAGCAGCAGAAGAAAGGGCCGGCCGCGTTGCGGGAGTTCGCCCGGGTGGCCGAGTTGACCGATGTGGCTCCGGCGCAGACGCAAACCGCGCTGATCGCGACGCTCCAGTTGATGACGGAGACCGGCACGGCCCCGGCCCCCAAGGTCCTGGAGAAGATGCTCACGCTCCCCGGCCTGTCGGCTCGCCAGCGGGCGGTCGTGAGTCTGCAGTTGGCCCGCAAGCATCGCGATGCGGGCGATTTGTCGGCGGCGCGGATCCAATATCTCAAGGCGCTGACGATCGCCGAGCTTTCGCCGCGTGAGAAGCTCGACGCCCAGTTGGAAATGGCCCACGTCTGCTTTGCCGCCAAGGAATTTGCCACGGCGAGGACCGAGTATGCCAAGGTGCTGATGGATCTGGAGGCCCCGGGCCACTACAAGTCGCAGGCCCAATTGCAGGTCGCCGCCAGCCATGTGCGGGAGAACGACCTGTCGGCCGCCCGGGTCGAGTATGCCAAGCTGGCGACGCTGTCCAACGCGCCCGTGCATCATCGCTGGGAGGCCCAGGAGTGCCTGCGGGAACTGGCCCGGGTGGCGGCTGGCCAACCGGCCCGCGACCCGGCCGCGTCGCGTACGACGCTTCCGCGTCAACCCCGCACGGCGGCCAATCTCTACATTGCCCCGAACGGTTCGGACACAAACCCCGGCACCAAGGATCGCCCCTTGGCCAGCCTGGAAAAGGCCCGGGATCTGATCCGCGATTATCGTCGCCGTCTGGGCTTGCCTCGCGACGGGGTGACGGTTTATTTGCGCGACGGCGAGTACCCGCGCAGAGCGACGTTCCAACTTGCCGCTCAGGACTCGGGCACGGCCGAATCGCCGATTGTCTATCGGGCCTATCCGGACGAATCGGCCCGGCTCTATGGAGGCGTGCGGCTCACGGGCCTGGCCCCCGTGACCGACCCGGCGATCCTCGCCCGGCTGCCGGAGGCGGCGCGGGGCAAGGTCCTCCAAGTGGACCTGCATACCGTGGGCGTCACCGAGTACAGCCGGTCGGTGCCCCGCGTGGGCCACGGCCCCCAGCCGGTCATGGAACTGTTCTGCAACCGCAAGCCGCTCACGCTGGCCCGCTGGCCGAACGAAGGATTCGTCAGGATCGAGAAGGTGATCCAGCAAGGCTCGCCGACCGAGAAGCGTGGGTTCGTGTTCGAGTATGAAGGCGACCGGCCGACCGGCTGGCCGCAGAAAGACGTCTGGCTCTACGGCTACTTCCAGCACCTCTGGGCCGACACGGCGCTCAGCGTCGCCTCGCTCGACACCAAGACGCGGCAGATCACCATGGCCGCCATGGGGCCGTTCGAGGTCCACGAGGCGTATCCCTATTACGCCTTCAACCTGCTCGAAGAACTCGACCTGCCCGGCGAATGGTTCTTGGACCAGTCGACCGGCATGCTCTACGTCTACCCGCCGGCCGATCCGAAGCAGGCCGTGTTCGAACTGTCGGTGCTCGGTGCGCCGCTGGTCCAGATCGACAAGGCCTCGCATGTGACGATCCGCAACCTGGTCCTGGAACTGGGCCAGACGGATGGCCTGGTGATCCGCGGCGGCGATCACTGCCGCGTGGCCAGCTGCACGGTCCGTCATCTCGGCGGGACTGCGGTCGCAATCGACGGCGGCGTCAGTCACGGCATTCTCGGCTGCGACCTGTACACGTTGGGACGCGGCGGCACGAGCGTCACGGGCGGCGATCGGAAGACGCTCGCCCCAGGCGGCCATGTGGTCGAAAACTGCCACATCTACGACTTCTCCCGTGTCTATCGCACCTACACCCCGGCCGTGCAACTCAACGGCGTGGGCAACCGCGTGGCCCACAACCTGTTCCACGACTCGCCCGGTCATGCCATGCGGGTCGAGGGGAACGACCATACGATCGAGTTGAACGAGATCCATCACGTCGTTCTGGAGACCGACGACCAGGGCGGGCTGGACATGTGGTTCAACCCGACCTATCGCGGCAACGTGATCCGCTGGAACTACTGGCACGACATCGCCAGCGGGCGACCCTGCGGCCAGGCCGGCGTGCGGCTGGACGACGCGATCAGCGGCACCTTGATCTACGGCAACATTTTTGAACGTTGTGCCGACGGCAATTTCGGCGGCGTCCAGATCCACGGCGGCAAGGAGAACGTGGTCGACAACAACCTGTTCGTCGACTGCTTGCAGGCCGTAAGCTTCTCCCCCTGGGGGTCGAAGCGATGGAAGGAGTTCGTAGAGAGCCCGCGGGTCGTCAATGAGATGACCCAGACGATCGACGCGAGCAGGCCGCCCTACAGCACCCGTTACCCCGACTTGGCCCGGTTGGCCGAGAATCCCGATGTGAACATGATCTGGCGCAACCTGGTTTACCAGTGCGGCATGTTCCTCGTGCGCGACCGAGGGAACCAGGACCTTCGCGGCAACCTGATCACCGACGAGGCGTCGGGCACCACGGACGTGGCCGGACGGCGTCTGCCCTGGAAGCTCGACCCAGCCGTGATGGATCGGATCGGCTTCCGCCCGATCCCGGTCGAAGAGATTGGCCTGTATCAGGACCAACTCCGCGCGTCGTGGCCGACCGCGGAGAAGCCGTGAAGTGGTTGGGTGGCATGCCGTCACGCGGCGCGGCCGCGGGTCGGCATGTTTTTCGCCTCCGAAGCATGCCGACCCGTCCGTGGTCTTTCGCGAGGTTGACAACCTGAGAAGAAACAAGCCCCCGACTCTGACAAACAAGGAGAATCACCGATGCGACATGGCCTAACCCTGATCCTGGCCGCTCTGTTGGCGCCCCTCGCTGCGACCGCCTCGGCCGACGAGCCGAAGATTTCCCGCGAGGCGATCGAATGGTGCAAC
>JBDKTH010000969.1:0-3343 GCA_039680305.1 Thermoguttaceae bacterium
CATGGGCTCGCTCGCGTTGGTCCTGTTTGTCGTCGGCGTGGCGATCATGATCCTCGGGGTCGCCAAAGCGATCCAGGAGCTGCGCATGACCCTGAGCACCCTCGTGTTTGAGCACGAGATGCTCGAAAGACTGCCCGACGAACAGCCCGGCGAAGTCGAGGCACGCACGTAGCGGCGCGTGCCACTCCGCCCGCTCCAACCGTCCCCTATTTCACCTCGGCCGGCTTCTCCGGCGGTTCCATCCCGCCCATCCCGCTGGCGCCCGGCGGGGGCATCTGCATCATCGCCGAGGCCATGGCCTTTTGCACCAGGCCGGGCAGATCCTCGGGCATCTTGATTGTCACCAGGACGTGGTCCTCGGCCTTTCGCACCTTCAACCCTTTGAGGATCTGCGCGCCAAGATCCCCCATCGGCCCGGCTCCGGGCGGTGGCGGCGGCTGGTCGGCGGCCGGGGCCGACTTCGCCTTCGTCCTCGGCGGCTTCTGGTTGCCCATCATTTGAAGGAAGCTGAACTGCTGGTAGAGCTTGCCGACCGAGTCTTTCTTGGCGCCGACGAGCGTCAACTGCAGCAGCTTATCGCCGCTGAAATTGATCGCCAGTGACGCCGATTTCACCTCGGCGAGCATCGCATTGGCCATCGCCATCTGCGGCATCATTCCCATGCCTCCCGGGCCGCCCATCGACGGCGGCATTCCCGGCTGCCCTTCCCCCGGCGGCGGGGCCGCCCCTCCTTCGCCCGGCATGGGCGGCGCCCCAGACGGGATTCCCGCCGGTGGGCCGCCAGGCCCTTTGCCCAGCGACTTTGCCAGCGGACCGGCCAGCACCTCGACGAGGATGTCGCTCTGCAGGTTGCTCCGCTTGAGCAGATTCAGCAGCAGCCGGGGGTCGTCGCTGGAGGCGAGCATCTTTTTCATCGTCGGCTCGGGGGCCAAGACGAGCGTGCGCGGACTGGCCACATACGCCGCCCCGGCCACGTCCCCCTTGCCCGCCTTCTTGCTCGTCAGCACGGGCTTTCCTTCGATCTCGCTCGACTGGACATCGTCGAACGCCTGCTTCACAAAGCCGGCGCCGTCGAAGTCCTTGTCAAACTGCAGGATCACGGCCGGCGGCGCGTTCGTCTCCAACGAGGCCGGATCGAGCAGCAGCACCACCCGGTGGATCGTCTTCGGATCGAGCTGTTGGGCCAGCTTGGCCGCCTCGGCATCGCCCGCACTGCCGGCCATCATCGCCGGCGCCTGGGAGATCGGCAACGCCGCGGCCAGTGGCGACTGGGCGATCTGCTTGGGGTGCACGACAATCGCCACGCAGAAGTCGGGGACAATGAACTGGCCCAGGTCCCCTTGCGGCGCTTTCGTTTTCTGGGCCAGCGCCGCGCTCGGCGCCAGGGCCACCATCGTCCCTAGCCAAAACACCACTCCCAACGTCCACAAGCAGGTCGATCGCATACGGCACCTCGCTGTTAGGAACGCACTCTCCCCAGGGAACTGCCCCCAAGGGCCCGTCAATCACGCAATCGAAGCCAACGGATTCTCCCGGTTGGCCAAGGGGAACTTCACCGGCGCGCCGAGCCGTTGCGACTCGAACACGGCGGCGATCATCTCCAGGGCCGTGCGGGCTTCATAGATGCTCGACTGCGGCTGGCGATCTTCGTCGATCGCCGCAATTAGATCGTTGGCCGCCAACACATTGCCCCCCTCCACCCGACGATTCTCCAACACCTCGGGCTTGCCGACCCCGACCGAGCTGATCGGAATCCACTCCTTGACCTTGCTCCGGCCCTGGCCCCACGACGAATCGGGCAGGTAGTACATGTCGGGCAGATGGCCGGGATCGAACAGTTGCACGACCCCCTTGGTGCCGTAGATCTGCACGCCGAACCGGTTCGGCCGGCCGGGGTTCTCGCGCACCGAATCAAAATAGGCCACCGCCCCGCTCTTGAGCCGGTACATCGCGTGTACGTTGTCGCCCGCCAAGAGGCCCAGCCCTTCCTCGCCTTCGACCACGTCCCCCTTGCCGATCGGGTGGCCGTTTTGGTAGACCGATGCGAAGCACAGTTCCGGATCGCCGCCAAAGTGATGGGCCAGGTTGAGCATGTGCGTGCCGAGCACGAGGAGGTCTTCGCCGCCGCCCCGCTTGTCTTCCTTGCCCCGGGCACGAATCTCGACGATCGAGCCGAGCTTGCCCGACTTGATCAGCTCCCAGACGTGCGCCAGCTTGGGGCTGTAGCGGGTCTGGTGGGCAACGGCCAGCTTGACCTTGTGCTTCTCGCAGGCGGCGACCATCGCGTCGGCTTCGGCCAACGTGCGGCACATCGGCTTTTCCATGTAAATCCCGCGCACGCCCCGCTCGGCCGCGGCCACGACCATGTCGCAACGCTGATCGATCCATCGCGGGCAGACGCTCACCAGGTCGGGCTTCACCTCGTCGAGCATCTTGCGGTAGTCGCTATACCCCTTGGGATTCTTCAAACGCTCGACCGCCTCGGCTCGCCCTTTTTCGTCCGGGTCGGCCACGGCGACGATCTGGACATCGGGAATCTCCAGCCAGACCTTGTCCAGCGAGTGGCCATAGTCGCCTCGGCCGGTGTGCCCGATCACGGCGACCCGATACTTCGCCTTCTTCTCCGGCTCCGCCTGGCTGCAGCCCGACTGCACGGCCGCGACCGCCATCGCTGCCGCCCCGGCCAAAAACTCCCGTCGACCAAAGGACCCCGGGGACGTTGCCTTGTTCTGGTTGTCAGCCACGCGTTTCTCCTCCCTACGTCGTTCGTTCCACAGTGCTATGGGTCACTCGTTGTTCGAGGCCTGTCCTTCTGAGCACAATACACCCCGCTCCGACGGAGTGCAAGCCGCCCGGGGCCGGCCGTGACAGGCCATTTCAAAAGCTGCGGAACGAAGGAGCCATCCCAATTCTCCCGCCCCCTCCGAGAGAGGGTCGGGGTGAGGGGACGTTTCGATAGCCAAATCCATGGCAATTCTCCTCACCCGCCCTCTCCCGGAGGGAGAAGGACTTGTCACTACTGCGTCTTGAGATAGTCCCCACCCGGTACGCAACACCGCAGCCATCCCGCCTTCCGGGTTAACCCCAATACCGTACAATCGGTTGTGGTGCAGGCGCGAGCGCCTGCCTTCCTCCGGTCGCAAGCGACCGGGCTAAACAAAGACTTGCGTCAACCGATTGAACGGCATTGGGGTTAAACCGGCCACGAAAACATCGCGCGGCAGCTTGACAAATTTAACTGCATAATAAAGATAGCGATTATGTCGGGTTTACTGGACTCTGGCGTTGCGGCCGATGGCAACGACGAGTCGCAGGGGCACGCTCGTTACCGGTAGCGTGGCGT
>JBDKTH010000831.1:0-3370 GCA_039680305.1 Thermoguttaceae bacterium
ATGGCGGGCCTCGCAAGCTCGGCACCGCCCTCCCCTACCGGTCCTGTTCGTCAAAACCCATCCCGCTCACCTTCACCCACCTGAAACCTGGGAGGTCCAAGCCGACAGCCATTCCCGCAGATCCCGGATGAACCGGAAACCGCTCGAGAATCGGTGCCAGTAATTCCGTCTGGCCCAAAAGGAGATTACAATACCCAGTTGGATTGGCCCTACCCCCGAAATGAGAACTCCCCCATGCACAGCCAAGACAATGCCAACGCGGTGATGATCGCGCCCGCTCTCAAGCACGCCTTCTTCTGCGTCCTGCTCCTTGCGGGCACGGCGAGGATGGCCGAGGCCGCCGACTTCTACCAGATTCGCGGCGGCATTCCCAACAGCCAGTACTATTTCAAGGCGAACGTCGTTGGGAACCAGTACCTGTTCTTCCTCGGCAACTCCGCGCTGGCTGGCACCGGCCTGAAGGACGCCGGTCTGCGTTATTCCGCCCAGATGGTCAAGGGCTTCAAGAAGCACTTCCCCGAGGCGACGATCATCGAGACGCGACACTCGCAGCCGGGCGGCAGTTGGTTCGGGCTGTTCCGCGCGAGCCGAGGCCAGCCGGTCTTCGGCGAGGTGATCTGCAGCGGGCATCTGGCAATCCTCGATTTCGCCGCTGACGACCGCGGCGCCGACCTCGAACAAGTCAAAACGTCGCTTGAAGGGCTGGTTCGCCAGGTCACTCGCTACCGCGCCACCCACAGTCAGATCCTCGTCTACACCCTGACTCCCGAGATGCTCGACGCGTATCGGGCAGGCAAGACGCCCGAGTATATCCGGATCAGCGAACAGATCGCCGAGCATTACGGCATCCCCAGCCTGAATCTGGCCCAGTACGCGGCCGAGAAGATCATTGCCGGGGAGATTTCCTGCGCAGCCTTTTCCGCCGACGGCGTCAACCCGACCGATGCGGGCGCGAAGATCTACGCCGACGCGGTCGCCCGATTCGTCGATGCGCTCATGACCGCCTATCCCGTCCCCGACAGGCCCCAGCAGCACAAGCTGCCTTCCCCCCTGTTCCCGGAAACCGACGACAACGGCCGGATCGTGGCTTACGAGGATCCGGCGGTCAAGCCGTCGGGTCGTTGGAAGCCGGGGCAGGCCAGCCCGATCGGTCCCTTCCGCCACCTGCTCGTCTCCGACGAGGCGGGCGCCACGCTGACGCTAAAGTTCCAAGGTTCCGAGATCGGCCTTCTCGACGTCGTCGACCGCGACAGCGCTGACTACCAGTACGCCGTTGACGGATCCGCTTTCCGCAAGCTCCCTGCACCGAAGGATGCGACCGGCCCAACGATGCGTCCGGTCTCCCTGGCCAAAGGGCTAGACCGGAAGGCCGAGCACGAACTGGTTCTGAAGGTCGCTTCGCCCGGGACCGCACGGATGGGCGGATTCCTGCTCAACGGCACCGTTGCCGACGCGTTGGCCGGCCTGAGTCCCCTCGAGCGGATCGACGCGATCTACGCGGCCATGGACCCGATCGTCTATCAGCCCCCGGCCGGCCGGTTCGCGAACATTCCCCGCACGATGGACAAGCTGCGTGGCGGCGGCGAGCTCCGCATGGTGCTCTTGGGCGACAGCATCATGGGCAACACGTCCGCCTCGTCGTTCGAGCTGCTCGTCATGCGCGACTATCCGAAGTGCAAGATCGTCAAGATCGCGTCGCTGCGAAGCTCCACCGGCTGCAAGTACTATCGGGAAGAGAATCGCGTCCAGGACTATGTGCTGAAGTACAACCCGGATCTCCTGGTCATCGGCGGCATCTCCAACGGCGGCGACGCCGAGGCGGTCCGATCGGTGGTCCGGCAGGTCCGCGCCCAGAAGCCCGATACGGAAGTGCTGCTGCTGACGCCCGTCTTCGGCTCCGTTCGCGACGAGCACATCCGGACGTTTACCCGCCAGATCGACACGACGACCAGCAACTTCCGCCACAACATGCAGAAGGTCGCCGCGGAAGAGCGGTGCGCGTTCTTCGATATGACCGGCCCTTGGTGGGCGTACATCCAGGACAGCGGCAAAACCCACGGCTGGTTCATGGGCGACGCCGTTCACGCCAACAGCCGCGGCTGCCAGATCATCGGGCGTTTGCTGGAAATCTGGTTCAAGCAATAGGAGCCTATCTCAAGTCTCCCTCTCCCTCCGGGAGAGGGCCGGGGTGAGGGGAGCTGTTGATGGCCATATCCACGGCAATTCCCCTCACCCTAACCCTCTCCCGGCGGGAGAGGGAATCATCGCTTCAACGTCCTGAGATAGTCCCGGACTCGTCAGCGGTCCTTCACCGAGCGGACCAGTTTCTGAATCCGCTTGCCGTTGATGTCGCCCGCATAGAGGTTCCCCAGGGAATCGACAGCCACGGCGTGCAGCCAGTTGCACTCGCCCGGTTTCTCCTCGCCGTCCCGGCCGACCGGGACGGTCCAGAGTTGCCGGGCCTTGCCGTCGGTGGAGAATCGCATGAAGACCTGATCCTTGGGCGGCGGGTAGCTGCCGTCCTGGTACCACGACTGCGGCGACGATCCGCAGACCCAAATCTCGTCCTGGGGCGTGATCCACAAGCCCCAAGGCATGATCAAGTCGGTCCACTGGCCGAGGCATTTCCCCTGCTGATCAAACAACTGAACGCGGCCGCTGTTGCGATCAGCCACGTACAGAACGCCGCGGGAATCGACGACGATCTGGTGGGGCAGGCAAAACTGGCCCGGCCCGCCGCCGTACTGGCCCCAGGCCTTGACGAACTTCCCCTGGGCGTCGAAATGGACCACGCGGCGGTTGCCGTAGCCATCGCTCACGAACACGTCGCCGGCCGGCGTGATCGCCGTATCTGTGGGGCCGTTGAAATGGGTCTCGTCGTCGCCCGGCTTGCCCGGCGTGCCGAGCGTCAACAGCAGCTTGCCCTCGGGCGTCAGCTTCTTGACCACGTGGGCGGCGAAATCCGTAATCCAGACGTTCCCCTGGCTGTCGAATCGCAGACTGTGCGGCCCCTTGAACTGCCCCTGTCCCCAACTCGCCACCAGGTCGCCATCGCGGGAGTAGACCTGGACCGGGACCTTGCCTCGCTCCAGGCACCAGACCCGATCCTGCCGATCGACGGCAATGCCGGGCACGGCCGCTTTCGGCCCAAGTTCCGCCGGACGTTTCGGCCAGCTCGGATCAACCTTATATTCGGTCACCGTTGGTTTCGGCGGGTCGTTCTGTTGACCGGCCAAGGCCTGGCCCACGATCGTGGTCATCACGACGACGCTCCCGATGGTTTTCGCAAAGGATTTCCAAACTTGTCCCATGACGTGCGGACTCCTAATGGGGTTTGACCACCAAGATCGATAGTCAAGTAGGGCGGTGG
>JBDKTH010001345.1:0-2237 GCA_039680305.1 Thermoguttaceae bacterium
GAGCGTTGGAGGAGCCGAACAGCGAGGTTACCCCGCGTTCCAATCCCCGTGTGACCCCGGAAAAGGTATCCCCAACGAGTTCAAAGGCACGTTCGAATATTTCCATGTCAGCTCTTAGAATGGGCGCAACATCTTCCAGCTGCGCAATTTATATCTTCTGTTACGCCCGGTCAATAAGGGTTGTTCGCGAAAACCCACCCAAAAGGACGATCGATGCAAGGCATCCTCCCCCTTGCCCAAAGCTGGGGGAAGAACAACAATGATTCACCAGCGGGCCGCAAGCCGCCTTTACTTTCTCATCTCTTTTGTTCATACCAGATTACGAGAACGACCTTGCCCAAATCGCCAGTCACGGAGGAGATCACCGGCCAACTCGTCTTTCTGGGCACGGGAACCTCGCATGGGGTGCCAACGATCGGCTGCGGATGCTCGACGTGCACCAGTCCGAACCCCAAAAACCGGCGAACAAGGTGTGCGGTCGCCCTGGGCTTGCCCGAGGGGAATCTGCTTATCGATACCCCCCCTGAGCTAAGAATTCAGCTCCTCCGCGAACGGATCGGCCTCATCCACGCCCTATTATACACGCATAGCCACGCCGACCACCTGTTTGGGCTCGATGACGTGCGGATTTTCCCCTGCTACCTGGGCCACGAGCTGCCCGTCTACTGCGAACCAACCGTCGAACGGGGGATCCGTCGATCCTTTGACTACGCCTTTGACCCTGAAGTACAATCCTATCCCGCAGGGGGCCTCCCTAAACTGGTGTTTCGCCCGATCGGGCTGGAGCCGTTTTCGATTCTTGGGGCCCAAATTACCCCCCTACGGATGATCCATGGACGCTATCATGTGCTCGGGTTCCGCGTGGGCAAGGTGGCCTACTGCACGGATACGAAGATCATCCCTCACGAGAGCATGGAGCAACTCCAGGGCTTGGATGTCTTGATCCTCGATTGCCTGCGGCACGAGCCCCATCCGACCCACCTGAGTATTGCCGAGGCCCTCGCCGTGGTCAAAGAGTTGGCCCCTAAGCGTACGCTGCTGACCCATATCTCCCACCATTTGGAGCATGAGACCACCAACAGGGAGCTGCCCCCTGGGGTCCAACTCGCCTATGATGGTCTGAGAATCCCCTTGGAAGCTCCCATAGAGTCCCTATAACTAGGATTTCGTTGTTTCTATTGGTTTCAGGTTCTTCGCATGAAATACGACCTTTTGGCAACGGTTACTCCGTACGGACAAGAACATCTCCTGACCCATTGGGATCGCTTGGACGCGGCCCAGCAAGAACGGCTGGCCCAGGAGATCCACTCGATCAACTTCAGTCTGATGGACCGGCTCTACCGGCAGCCCGATCGGAAAGACGACATCCGGGCCTTGGCCGATCAGGCCCAAGAGCCGCCCGCGTTCTGCATGGGGAGCCAGACGAGTCAATTCTCGCCAGAGGAAGCCATTGCCCGGGGAGAAGAAGCCCTGCGAGCCGGCGAGGTCGCGGTGATGCTGGTCGCCGGAGGTCAGGGCACCCGGTTAGGCTTTGACGCCCCCAAGGGGATGTATCCAATCGGTCCGATCTCCAAGAAGACGCTCTTCCAGATCCACGTGGAGAGAATCGTCGCCGCCTCCGTGCGCTACGCCCGTCGAATCCCGCTCTGCGTGATGACTAGTCCGGCGACCCATGAGCCCACGTTGCGGTTCTTCTCCGAACACAATCGCTTCGGGCTCCCCGAAGACGAGCTGAGAATTTTCTGTCAGGGAACGATGCCGGCGGTCGACGCCCAGACCGGCAAGGTGTTATTGGACCAGCCGCACCACATCGCGCTGAGCCCGGACGGCCACGGCGGGATGCTGGCGGCGTTGGACCGGAGCGGTTTGCTGGGGGAGCTGCGAGATCGGGGCTTCAAGCATCTGTTCTACTTCCAGGTCGACAACCCGCTGGTGCAGATCGGCAATCCAGAGTTCCTTGGCTACCATCTCCTGTCCGGCTCGGAGATGACCACGCAAGTCGTGGCCAAGGAGTCGCCGCTGGATCGCGTGGGGAACGTCGTGCGGGTCGACGGCCGGTTGCACGTCATCGAGTATAGCGACCTGCCCAACGAAGTGGCTGAGCGGCGCAAGGCGGACGGCTCGTTGGAGATCTGGGCCGGCAGCATCGCCGTGCACGCCCTCAGCTTGGACTTCCTCGCTCGCGTGGCCGACAAGGCCGAGGTTCTGCCGTTCCACATCGCCCGCAAGAAGGTCCC
>JBDKTH010000282.1:0-1842 GCA_039680305.1 Thermoguttaceae bacterium
GATCTGGCCATCGGCCGGCGCGACGCCGAGATCACTCGCCCCGTTTACCTGCCGGGCTATGTCGCCTGGGAGCACCAACTGGGCCACCACGACCCGCTGACCGATGTCTTCAGCCTCGGCATGATCCTGGCGAGCCTCGCCTGCGAGTTGGATCTGACCGAGCCCGAAGCCCTCCGTTCGTTCGTCGCCTGCCGGCGCAACCTCTTTCGGCTGAAGCCCGACCTCCACCCGGTCCTCGCCCAGGCGATCGTCCGGATGACGGAACTCGATCGCCATCGGCGGGTCCAGGACCTTCGTGCACTCCTCCACAGTCTGGAGAACTACCGCGACCAGGAGGTCGATTTCGAACTTGAACTGGCCCGCATCCCGGGGCTCGGCGAGAGCGACCATCGGAGCAAGCAACAAGTGGTGCTGCGCAAGCTGCGCGAGCGATTGTTCGAGATTTCGCGGCGCAACCGGCTGCTGCACTTCCGGCCGACGATGCAGACGGTCAACTTGACCCACGCCTCGGTGCCCCTGTCGTTTGACATCAAGAACATCCGGCCCGACCAGGTGCTCGTCTGGAACGACGCATTCCAGCGGGAGATTCTCGGCGGCGCGGCCGTCTCGCTCAACAAATACCTGAACTTTGCCGAAGCATTGTACCTCCCCGGCCTGCTGGACCACATCCTGGCCGAATCGCGGCGCGACCTGGCGGAGTTCGGCTTCGCGCAGTTGCGCCTGGTGGTCTGTTTCCTCCACTGGGCCAATCTCAAGGAGAAACCGCCCGAGGCGTTCGATTCCCCGCTGGTGCTCTTGCCGGTCCGGTTGAGCAAGAAGAAGGGGATCCGCGACGTCTACACGCTGGAGGCCGCTTCGACGGAGGCCGAGATCAACCCGGTCGTGCGCCACCTGTTCAAGCAGCTCTACGCGATCGACTTGCCCGAGGTGCTGGACCTGGCCACCACCAGCCTCGATCAGTTCTTCGACTACCTGCGCGAGCGGATCGAGGCGAGCGAGCCGGCCGTCGCGCTCAGTCGGATCGACCGGCCGCGGATCGCCCTGATTCACGAAAAGGCCCGGCGCAAGCTGGACCAGTACCGGCGCCGGGCCCGGCTGGCGGGACGCGGCGTGCGCACGTTCCTGGACCTCGACTACAGCTACGACCCGGCCAACTACCACCCCTTGGGCCTCTCCCTGTTTGCCGCGAAGATCCGCCCGTCGCGCACCCATCTCCAGGAGATTCTCGAAGAGCGTCCGCGCCCTCGCTCGTTCGCGGCCCCCGAGGCCGAGCCGCCGGCGGTCGAGCGGGAGCGGTCGTTCTTCAGTCTCCAGGAAGGAGGCGAGGAGAACCCGTACGCGTGGAGCTTCGACCTCTGCAGCGTGACGCTGGGGAACTTCAAGTACCGGAAAATGTCGCTGGTGCGCGACTACGAGGCGCTGCTCGACCAGGATCGCACCAGCCCGGCGTTTGAGGCGACCTTCTCGCTGGCCCCGCGCGCGGTGGACCGGAAGCTGCCCGAGGCTGCGCCGCTGGACGACCGCTACCCCGTCGTCTCCTGCGATCCGACCCAGGCGTCGGCCGTCGAGGAGGCCCACAGCGGCACAAGCTACATCATCCAAGGGCCGCCGGGCACGGGCAAGTCGCAGACGATCACGAATCTCATCGCCGACTACGTCGCCCGGGGAAAACGCGTGCTGTTTGTCTGCGAGAAGCGGGCGGCGATCGACGTCGTCTACGCGCGGCTCCGCCAGCGCGGACTGGGCGACCTCTGCTCCCTGATCCACGACTCCCACGCGGACAAGCGGGAGTTTGTCTTTGACCTGAAGCAGAGCTACGAACAGATCCTCGCCGAGGCCAAG
>JBDKTH010001252.1:0-2995 GCA_039680305.1 Thermoguttaceae bacterium
GGGCAGACGATATACCGGTACGGCTCGAACACCCGGCAGAAGTGATGGATCACCCGCCGGGCTTCGTCCCAGTAGCCGGAGTTGAACGCCGGCTGGCCGCAGCAGGTCTGTTCCTCGGGGAACACCACGGGGATCCCTTGCTGCTTCAGAAGCTGCGCGGTCGCCTCGGCGATCTTCGGGAAGAACTGGTCGATATAGCAGGGGATAAACAGGGCCACCCGCTCACCGGGCTCGTATTTCGGATAATCCCAATGGGGCGGCGATTGGTGTGTCGGGCGGTTCATCAGTGTCGCGGTGAACTAAACGGACGTGGGGATAGGAAAAAAGGTGCCCTCCTTTATAACGTGTTCGCACAAGGTTTGCCACCATAGATTTCCCAGCAGGAGGGGGCAGGCGGCGGGGTGGTGTCTGTCTCCCGGCGCGATTATGATACTCACGGTAGCTCCATTTCGCTTTATTTAGCCCGGTCCCTGTTTAGCCCGGTCGCTTGCGACCGGAGGAAGGCAGGCGCTCGCGCCTGCACCACAACCGATTGAACGGTATTGGGTTAGCCCCCCCTGCTGCAGAGGTTGCTCAAATGCCAAAACCGAGTGCGTGGCTCTGCTGGAGCAGCGGCAAGGATAGTGCTTGGGCCCTGCATACCGTGCGCCAACAGGGCGAGGTCGAGGTCGTCGGCCTGCTCACTACGGTCACCGAGCCCTACCAGAGAGTTGCCATGCACGGCGTCCGCGAATCGCTCTTGGCCGCTCAGGCCGACGCGGCCGGGCTCCCCCTGATTCGCGTCCCCATTCCTGCGCCCTGTCCCAATGAGGTCTACCAGCAGGCCATGGGACAAGCCATCGTGGAAGCCAAGCGCCAAGGGGTCACCCACATGATCTTCGGCGACCTCTTCCTGGAAGAGATCCGCCAGTATCGCCAACGGCAGCTCGAAGGGACCGGGATGACCCCGCTCTTCCCCCTCTGGAAGCAACCGACGGCCACTCAGGCCCAGGCGATGATCGCGGCCGGGGTCGTCGCCTATGTGACCTGTCTTGATCCAAAACGCGTGTCTCGCGACCTGGCCGGGCATCGGTTCGACCAGCAACTCCTGGCCCGGCTCGGCCCCGACGTGGACCCGTGCGCCGAAAACGGCGAGTTCCACACCTGCGTCACCGCCGGCCCCATGTTTCGCCATCCGATCCCCGTCGTGGTCGGCCCGACCGTGGAACGGGAAGGCTTTGTGTTCACCGATCTGACCTTGGACGACCCTGGGCCATGCCGACCAAGCTGATCCTCGCCACAAGCATCGTGCTGATTTTTGTCGGCAGTCACCTGGCCAAGCAGCACCTCTCCGCGCCCTCGCACCTTTCCGAGCCGGCTCTGAACGAAACTTCCCCCGCTCCGATTTCCGATCGCCACGCCCAGCGGATCATCTCGATGGCTCCCAGCGTGACCGAAACCCTCTTTGCCCTCGGCCTGGGCGACCGGGTCGTCGGCGTTTCCCGCTTCTGCAACTATCCGCCCGAGGCCGCCCAAAAGCCCCGGATCGGCGGACTGTTTGACCCGAATTTTGAGGCGATCGTGGCCCTGCATCCCGACCTGATCGTCTTGCTCGACGGCAGTGCGGAGAACCGGCCCGCCTTTGGCAAACTTCGCCTGCCCACTCTCGTCGTTGGCCACAAAAGCGTCGACGGGATCCTGGCGTCGATCACCACGATCGGCCAGGCCTGCGGCGTCCAGCCCCGGGCCGAGGTCCTGGCCGCCGATCTCCACGCCCGCATCCGCCGAGTCCAGGCGAAGGTCGCCGGCCTGCCGCAGCCCCACGTGATGTTCGCCGTGGAGCGCACGCTGGGCACCGGCAAGGTGCAAGACGTCTACGTGGCCGGCGCCGACGGCCACCTGGACCGGATCATCGCCCTGGCCGGCGGCCAGAACGCCTACCAAGGCACCGTGCGCTTTCCGGTCGTCTCTAGCGAAGGCATTTTGAAGATGAACCCCGAGGTGATCGTCGACATGGTCCCGCGCCTGATCCCCGGCGCCGATCGCACGACGCTCGCCGGCGACTGGCAGCAGTTGCCCCAGGTCGACGCCGTCAAGCACAACCGGGTGTTCGTGCTGGATGACGATTATGTGTCGGTCCCTGGACCGCGGTTTATTTTGTTTGTGGAGAAGCTGGCGCGGTTGGTTCATCCGGAGGCGGATTGGGAGGGAAAGATTGCAAATTGAAAATTGGAAAATGCAAACTGCAAATTGGTGGAGGATGATGCCGGAGTAATGTAGGGCGGTGCCGAGCTTGCGAGGCCCGCCATTGGCCCACCAGCGTTGCGGCGGGCTTCGCCTCTTCGCGACACACCCCCGAAGCCGATTGGGACGGAAAGATTGCAAATTGAAAATTGGAAAATGCAAATTGCAAATTGGAGGAGGATGATGCCGGAGTAATGTAGGGCGGTGCCGAGCTTGCGAGGCCCGCCATTGGCCCACCACCGTTGCAGCGGGCTTCGCCTCTTCGCGACACACCCACAACACCACTGGCTGCGTATGCCATCCTCACACAAAACAACCGTGATTGACGTCCGGGACTTCTCTTTCTGCATCGGAAAGAAGACGATCCTCCGCGACGTGTCGTTTTCGGTGTCCGAGGGGGAATACCTCACGATCATCGGGCCGAACGGCGCCGGGAAAACGACGCTGCTCAAGTGCCTCGATCGGATCCTGACCGGCGGCTCGGGCACGATCGAGGTCTACGGCCGACCGCTGGCCAGCTACTCGCAGAAAGAGCTGGCCCAGCGGATCAGCTACGTGCCCCAGGCCGATGGACGCGTGTTTCCCTTCACGGTCGAGCAGTTCGTCCTGATGGGCCGCTACCCGTACCTGAGCCCGTTCTCCACAGTCAGCCGGGCGGATTGGGGAGTCGTGCGCGAGACGCTCCACCGGACCGGCATCGAAGAGTTCGCCCAACGCCTGTTGGGAACCCTCAGCGGGGGCGAACGCCAGAAGGTCTACATCGCCGCGGCCC
>JBDKTH010000676.1:0-4590 GCA_039680305.1 Thermoguttaceae bacterium
TGCTGGCCAGTCTCGTGCTCCCCAACCGGGTGGAGAGCGGGAACCGCTGCTGATGCGCATGCATCGCCCATCGCATTCACGATCCGCTGTTGCGAATCTGCATGGAACACAAGGCGATTGTGATCGGCATCACCCACTGTGTGCTCCTGGTCGCGTTTGGGATAATTGCTCCCAATCTTGGCTCCGAGTTCGTGCCGAGACTGTCGGAAGGGTCGATCGTCATCAACCTCATCCGCCTGGCGGGAATCGACCTGGAAGAATCGATTCGCCACAACAGCCAAATGGGAAAGGCCCTCTTGGCCGCCTTTCCCGACGAGATCGATTGTGTCTGGAGCCGCATGGGCAGCGCCGAAATGGCCACCGACCCCATGGGAGTCGAGTTGAGCGACGTCTTCATTACGCTGAAGCCCAGGGAGCAATGGCGTCGCGCTCGCACGCAAGACGAGTTGACCGGACTCGTGCAGCAGGAACTCCACGATATGCCGGGGCAACGGCTTGCCATGACCCAGCCCATCGAGATGCGGTTGAATGAGATGATCTCCGGCGGGCTCATGGAGGCATTCCTGGCGTTCGCCGCCGCGGAACGCAAGAGTCCTTGGCTAGATCAGCTTCCTCAATGACGTTGCCAGCGAGACGATCTTTCCCCTGCTACCGCAGCTCCTTCTACGGTCTGGGCGGAAATCGGATCTGGCTGGGCGTGATCGAGGGAATCGCGGATGTGGCTGGTCAGACCGGATCGGTTCTTGAAGGCCTGGTCCTTGTTCGCGCACCAACCTGCCCCTCCATTGCTCGCCAGGGCGCGAACGGTTACGTCTGATGTGACACCGGTTTGCCCCCAAGTCAAGCCGCAAGATGTCGTCGATGTATAAGGACACGGGGGTTCGACCTCCCCCAATAAATGGGTGTCGCATTTCCGGTCAGCCACTCAAGTACGGATACGGCAGCAAACGAAGGACGCATCGGTCGTCTACAAAAGATTCCGTCGATCGCGGCCATGTTCAATGCCCGGCATCGCCCCTCCTCTGTCTTCAGGGAACCACAAGCGGGCTGTAGCAAAATGTAGTTAATTGCCAGCAACTACTACCAGTTCTCCGCAATTCCAGGTGGTCTGCCGATATACGACTTCTGCCGATTATCTCGCAGCTTTCTGGGACTTCTAAGGCTTCTGCGCAATCTACTAATCCTTATCATCCGCGAGGATGACCACCACGTTTGGGGGCGTCCTCTCGGCGGCCAGCGACTGACTCGACACTTGGAGAGCCATCCCCCCTATCCAAAGGGGCAATGCTGCGGCCAAAACGGACCTCATCAGAATCCTCCTGTCTTGGCGGTCTCGCGACCATAAGAGTCAAGTCGCACGGCCACAGGCCGGTTCCCGAGGCCATGCGACTCCGAAAGGCATCTTAAGAAACCCCGTGACCTGCCGGAAGTTCCGGCCGAATCGGCGTGACGCCTTGCCTAGAAATCCTTGACGACCTCCCCGCCATCGCGACTCCCCAGGGCCCACCAGATGTCTCGGTCGATCGACTCCGAGACGAAGCGGAGCGAGCCGTCGGCCAAGGCCAGGTTGACGCCTCCACTGTGGCGGCTGGATACGGTGGTGACGCTGCCCTGGTTGTTGATCCGGTCATCAATGTCCTGCGAGCCCTGCCTGCACACGCAACTCTTCTTGTTCGGCGTCAGCATGTGGTTGTAGCGGGTCGTGACATAGTTACCCAGGTGCCAGTTGCGGCCCGCCTTGGAGAACTGTGTGGTGGAATCCGTGAGCACGAGGTTGGCGCACTGATCGTGGATCGTCTGACGAGCGGCATTCTTGTTCGCCGTAATCTCGAACCAGTCCCCCGGAATGGATATCTTCGTGTTGTCGTTATCGCCCAAGACGGCTTCAGAGAAGAGTGCCGTGTTGCTCGTCCCGTCGATGACGTGATCGATAGATACGGCCACGTTGGTCACGAAGAGGCCGTTGTTCTGCTCGATTCCCGAGTATTTCGCCCCGATCAGATTGCCGGCATTGCCGCGGTAGTTCGTGTCGGCATCGGGTGTGCCCGCCACCTGCAATCGGTTGAAGTCCGACGGGCAACGCAGGATGGGAACCGGCGTGGTGGCAATCGGATAGGAGTTACTGGCGGGGTCCTTGGTGTAGTCGATGTTTTGACTCAGATTCCCTTGCTCGACAAACGGCAGAAGCCGGGGAACCCATCCCCAGTTGTATCCACCTGCCGTCTGAGCGTCGACCCGTCCCGGAGGGAGCTTGCCGTGAACCGTCTGGTAGTTGTGGGCCGCGAGCGCCAACTGTCGAAGGTTGTTCGAGCATTGCATCCGTCGTGCAGCCTCCCGTGCCGCTTGAACGGCCGGCAACAACATCGCGATCAAGATCCCGATGATCGAGATCACGACCAAGAGTTCCACCAAGGTAAAGCCCCGCCCAAACGTCCTGTCAGTCCTTCCGATACGCATCGCCACTTCTCCAAGAAAACAGAACAACCGTGTCAAAAGGAACGCAGACGCGGCTTCCTCGATCCGTGTTCGACGAACGAAACAAGAGGTCGCCGATAGCTCGTCGTTTGCGTTTTGTACGTTCCAACATGTGCACCGTTGATTAGCAAAGTGCGTGCCATCGTCGGTCCTAATCCGTTACCCCGTGATGTTCCGAGGGTTAGTGGCTAGCGACGAGAACGCGATGATGCGAACCCACTGGATTTCGCGGAAAAGCACCACCACATTTGCTCAACCGTGAAATGCCCTCGCGGTCGCACGCGTTGAACCGCCCAGGTGCCCCGAGGAGTGTTCTCCGGTCACGCCCGCTTCTGCTGGGCCCGCAATTTGCTTCCTCTGCAAACAACGCGTCCCGGAGAGTCACACCGTGAAATACCATGGCGCGGACGGAAGCCAATGCTGGGATGCCAGCATAAGACACGGGTCGGACGGCCCGACCACGTTAGTTGCGTCCCTTCCGCGTGACAAGCAGTTAATCAGTTATTCGACGATCCTTTCCGGAGTCTCCCATGCCCTCACACGTCGAAATCGCCTTCGAATGTCTACCGTTTCGCTCGATTACCCGGTGGAACGTCCCGTGCGACGCCTCGCCGGAAGTACAGGCCAGGTGTCGACGGATCCAGGCATTGGCCGCAAAGCATGGCCTGCACAACAGCTATTACCTGGGCGACGGCCGGGCCGTGTTTCACCTGACCAACGACGCGAACGTTGGAATGTTGGCCTTTCGCTTTGACGGGGCGATGCTGACCGACGCACAGGACCGCAAGACGCTGGGGGCCGATCTGGCCATCGACCTCGATCAGGAAACGTGCGATTGGCTGGTTGCACCGGTCGTAGAATGGTTTCGGGAGACCGTCCGGCATGCGGTGATCGTTGAGTTCGACCGATATATCGCCGCCGGCGATCCGGCACGGACGCGCGAGCGGCTTGAACGCCTCGAGATGCAACTGCTTGCGGGCAAGGCCTTTGTCGGAATGGGGTTGTGACGATGCTGAAGAAAGACAAGAAGTACGGTGCGCAGACGATGGCGATCCATGCGGGCAAAGGGCCCGATCCGGTCACGCGGGCCTCGTCCCCCAACCTCGTCATGTCGACCGCGTTTGTGCTCGATGAGGCCGGCGGCTCGTTTTCCGCCCTCGGAGCGGACGAGGAGCTACCTTACGTTTACACCCGCTGGGCCAACCCCACGATTCACCAGCTCGAAGAGAAACTGGCACGCCTGGAAGGCGGGGAAGCGACCGTCGCCTTTGCCAGCGGGATGGCCGCGACCGCCGGACTCCTCGTCCATCTCTTAAAGCGTGGCGATCATCTGGTGATGAGCGATATTGCCTACGCAGGCGTGGCCGAGTTGGTCCGAGACACGCTGAGTAAAATCGGCGTCCACGTCACGCCGGCCGATCTGTCCGATCTTGCCGGCCTCCGCAAGGCCCTGCGTCCCAAGACGCGGCTCGTCTGGGCGGAGACGCCCGCCAACCCGATCCTTCGCCTGACCGATATTCAGGCCGTGGCCAAGCTCGCACATGCCGTCGGCGCAGAATTGGCCGTCGATTCCACCTTCGCCACGCCAATGGCCACTCGCCCGATCGAGCTGGGGGCCGATTACGTGATCCACTCCCTGACCAAATACATCGGTGGTCATGGGGACGCGTTGGGCGGCGCGGTCATCGGCCCCGCGGATCGCCTGGCCAAGCTGCGGCAGGACACCGGCATCCACCTCGGCGGCACGCTCAGCCCCTTCAATGCGTGGCTGATCCTTCGCGGAATGGCCACGCTCCCTTTGCGCATGGCCGTCCATGCTCGCAACGCCACGCAGGTCGCCACGTTCCTCGAGTCCCATCCCCGCGTGACGAAAGTTCTCTACCCCGGGTTTCCCTTCCATCCCCAGGCGGAACTGGCGCAACGTCACATGGCCAATCCTTCGGGGATGCTCGTCTTCCAAGCCCCCGATGGCCCGGCACTAGCGCAACAACTCGCCGACCGCCTGGAGGTCTTTCATTACGCCGTTCCGCTAAGCAAGTCCGGATAATTTGTTGTCACAAGACGGACTTCAACCAGAAGGTCGGGGAAAGAACACCTGCCAGGCGAATCGCGTCC
>JBDKTH010000389.1:0-9123 GCA_039680305.1 Thermoguttaceae bacterium
CTGGCCGTGAGGATCAGAGCTTCTGCAGCACGTCCGCCACTTTGTTCTCAAACAGATTCTGCCATCCGGGAGCCAGGAGGCAGTCGCAATCCTCCTGCGCACAGCCTGCGTTCTTCAGTTGCTCCTCGGTTGGCGCATAGTAGAGGTAGCCGTTGGTATAGCCTGCGACAAAGGTCTGCGGATGCGGGGATTTTTGCTTGATGTTGAGCCCGATCTCGACGCTCAGTTCGCCGGGGAAGGTGACCAGCACGAACGGGCCGACTCGCAGCCCCACGACCTCGATGTCGATCGTCCGGCTGTCGGCCGCCGCATTCCGGGCCTGGTGTTTTTCCAACAGCGCCAGGTTCGCCTGCACGCGCGTCAGTTCCTCCATCGTGTGGATGTTCTGGATGTACTGCTCCATGTTCCGGCGGTTCTCGGCATCCAACCTGGCCCAATCGTCTCGCCCGATCTGCTTGTCGTGCAAGTACGCGTGCGAGGAATAGGAGGGAAACTCGCCGGACGCACTGTATTTCACGAACAACGGGACGAACGTCTTCAGGTTGAGGCTGGTTCCTTTCAACGACTTCAGCAGTCGGGTCTGCTCCGCCTGCATCGACGCGATGCGCGGGGCATGATCGGCTCTCGGCAACGGGAGCGTCTCGCTGACGATTCGCAGCGGGGCGCTCTCCTGGCACGCAATCTTCCTGGCGGCCGCCAACGTGCTCAGTCCCAGCAGGTTGCCCAGCGGTTCGGCATCCCGGGGCCGGCCGACATCCTTGTACGTCACCGGATTGACGTCGCCGGCGCAGCCTTGCACAAACAGGGCGACGACCCCGTCGCCAAGATGGTCTTCCACGACCTTGGAGGCAAACCCCGTGAGATCCGCCGTGTTGCCGCCGCTGGGCACGCCCTGGATCGGATGGCACGCGAAGTTGTACACCACGGCCAGCGCCTGACCGTTCTTCCGGTCCAGCCGCAGCACGCCGATCTCCGGATCGACCGGTCCGATCCCGGCAACCTCTTCGTCGGGCGGAAGCGAATAGGCGTGACGCACGTCGGCTTCCCGGCCGCTCTTTAGCCGAAGCCGGCGATTCTCCATGATCCGGTCTTCCCGGCCGCTGCCGGCGCCGACGTTGACCGGCGCCAGGTTCTTCCACGCCTCTTGGACCGCCTGGACCGTGCGCTGGGCAACGTCGCTGCATACCTGCCCATGGCAGTGGCTGGCGTTGATCAGCACATTCGCCGGACGGATCTTCAGTTCCTGCTCCAACTGCGAACGCACCGTGGCCAGGTAATCGTTCCCGATCGGCCCGATCTCCCCAATCGCGACCGCATCGACCGTGATCAGGACCACCGTGGTATCCCCCTCGCTCAGCACCAGGGCCCTCGCATACAAAGGCGCCTCCCGTGCCACGGCCGCCGGATTGGTGATATCGACCTTGGCCACTCCCGCGCGGAGCGAGGGCGTCGCCTGCTCCGCGGCGTCTGCCGCGGCCAACGGTGCCAGCAGCAGCGTGGCAGTGAGACCAACGAGCATGAGTCGGGTCGATCTGTTCATGAGCAGGAATCCTCTTTCGCGTGGACTGACAACCATCGGGCCCTCGCCGGTCAACTCCGCCCCTCATTCTAACTGCGGCCAGCGGCGTGTCAAAGTTGCACACGCCGGCGAAGCGTGTTACGATTCCTGGGAGACAGGAGGGCAGCCATGTTTACCTCGCACATTCTGGCTGGGGTGATCGTCCTGGCCGTGTCGGCCGACGCTTCGCCGCTGGTCGATTTGACCAAGATCGAGCGTCGCCTGCAGAATGAACCGGTCTACGAGTCGAAGCGGCCGCAGTATTGTCTGTTGGTGTTCGGACCACGAGCAGAACCCCGGGTTTGGGCCGTGCTCGATGGCGACGTGCTCTACCTGGACCGCAACGGCAATGGCGACCTGACGCCTTCGTTTCCGCCCGCGGCGATTGACTTCCATTGCCTTTCTCCTGACCCTGAGCACGGCGGTCTGCTTTGCCTTGGTGTTGATCCTCTAGTGGGCAGGCGTCTTCCAAGGCAGAGCCCTGACGATCGACACGGACTTCCGGCTGCATTTCCCGGCCGTGCCGTTCGTTCTCTTTTGACAGCCGCTTGGCGACAGGATACCATGGAGCCGTAACGACGGGACGGGCCATGAAGTACAGCTGTCTGCAAGTCCGCGGGGCACTCAACGAGACCGGCGACAAATCGCGCGGCCGGCAGCCCGAGCGATTGGCCGCGGGCGAGCTGCGTCGCCGACGGATTTCGGACGCGGTCATCTCCCTTGTGCCCGAGTCGCTGGCCAGGGACCATACGGTCATCCCCCTGGCGTTCGACGGCGAGACGCTCACGTGCGCCGCCGCGGAGCCCGAGGATCTCGCGTTGGAGGACAAGCTCAGTTTCTCCACCGCCAAGAAGATCCGGCTCGTCGGCGCTCCACAGGAGGAAATTCGGGAGACCATTGCGCGGCATTACGGGGCGGGCGAGGGGGAATCGGCCGATGCGTTCCATGCCGAGTCTTGTCTGGCCGACGGCACCCTGGACTTTGTCGAGTCACCTCCGGTCCGGGCAAAACGCGACCATCGTCCGCCGATCGCTCGAGGCCTGTTGAGGCGGATGCCCACAGGTTCGCGAGAATACTTCGACTCGTCGGCGGATCGAGACGCCGGGCAGAGTCTGGATGAAACACCGTGGTTGGGAGGCAAGGGGATGTTGTTCTATGTCGTCGAGGAAGGCCAACGCGTATTGATGCGCAAACCGGACGGCACGATGGAAGTCCTCGTCGGGCCCACGCGGGTCTGGCGCGGGCGCAACCATTTCCGGCCGATGGTGCACCACGTGGCCCATCCGGGCGAGTTTCTCATCGTCCGCTATCGCGACGGGCGTCAAGAACACCTCCCCGGCCCGGCCGGCGTCTGGTTCGATCCCCGCGTCCATCGGGAGATCCTCCAGGAAGACGCCCTGCAGATTGCGGCCAAGGAAGCCGTGGTCGTCTACAGCCGGGACGAGGACGCGGCGAAAGTCTCCCGCTCGATCGTCTACGGCCCGGCGCTTTTCGTGCTCCAGCCCGGCCAGTGGCTGCACACCTTCTCCTGGCACGCTTCGGCCCCGGACGACAGCAGCCACAAGGTGCCCGGGGCGCTGGTCTTCCAGAAGCTCTGGTTGATGTCGGACCAGATGTATCACGACGTCACCGACGTGCGGACCGCCGACGACGCCGTGCTGACGATCCGCCTGATGATCTTCTTCCAACTCACCGACATCGAGCGAATGCTCGACAGCACCCACGATCCGATCGGCGACTTCGTCAACGCGGCCACCTCCGACGTGGTTGACTTCCTCGGCCGGCACGATTTCGAGTCGTTCAAGCGCAACACCGACCGGCTCAACGAGCTGGAGACCTATCGGCAACTGACCGCCCGGGCGGCGCAGTGCGGCTACGCGATCCACAAGGTCGTCTATCGGGGCTACGGAGCGACTGCCTCGCTCCAGCAGATGCACGATCAGGCGATCGAGGCCCGAACCCGGCTGCAACTGGAGCGGGCGACCGAGCAGCAGGCCCAGGACCTGGAGAACTACAAGCTCGAAAGCCAGCTGGCCCGGGCGAGCAAGCGCCGCACGGAGCAGGCGGCCGAGGTGGAGCACGATCTCCGGCTGGCCCAAAAACGCGAAGAGGCCGAACTCCGCAAGCAGCAGGCCCGCCGCGACTTTGCCTTGAAGCAAGATCGCCAGGAGGCCGAGTCGCGGCTCGACGTCCAGCGGCTTCAGGACGCCGAGCAGCGCGAGCACCTCACGGCCCTGGCCCAGCTGGGCGTGGATCTCACGGCGTACCTCACCCAAGGCCGTGCCGACCGCGTGATCGAGGTCCGCGGCGGCCGCACCGCCCATCTCCACCTCGACCCGCTCCACACCGACGGCAAGTCCGACCCGCCTCCTGCAAAGTAGCGGCACGCTGGCGCAAGACGAGTAGCATGCACGCTCGGCCGTGCCGTTCACCCCTTCTCCCCGCCCATGCGACGTATGTCCCTGCGGGCCAATCCTCGATCGTCAATCCACTTTGTCGCAAAGTGCGGAATATTTGTCGCATTGTGCCGTAGTTCTCGACGATAGCCGGAAACAGAATACGCGAGACTGGCGAATCTCTGTTCTGCATGCATCGGGCGATCCGATGTTGAGGAAGATGCGGTTCCCTGGGTCCGTTGTTCATCGATTGTCATAAGGGGTGTAGATTCGTCTTCTTTTGGAAAGCTTGAAAGAGGTTGTCTTCATGGGAAGGAATCGTTTTTCCCCCGCGCAGATCCGTACTGGATTCACACTCGTTGAACTCCTCGTCGTGATCGCGATCATCGGCATCTTGATCGCGTTGTTGTTGCCGGCCGTCCAGGCGGCCCGGGAGGCGGCCCGGCGCAGCCAGTGCACGAACAACATGAAGCAGCTCGGTTTGGGGCTGCTCAACTACGAGAGCACCCACAAGTCGCTGCCACCACGCGGCATCTGGGGCACCGAGACGGGAACCGCGCCGTATCCCCACTACCATCACACGTGGCTGACGAGCATCCTGCCGTTCATCGAGCAACAGGCCCTGTCCAATGCGATCAACCGCAATCTGCCGGCCTGGGGGCAGGCGGCGATTGGCACGGCGGTCGCCACCCTCCGCTGCCCTTCGGACGCCGGTTTCACCAACCCGTCGGAAACTTACAACCTGGCGCTGACCAACTATATCGCCTGCGAAGGCTTCGACTGGTCGCAAGCCCGATCGGGCGGCAGCATCGTGAACGTCGACATCTACCCCGTGTTTGGGCACAGTCCGATCTCTGGGGGCGGCTGTCGGCCGTACACCACGCGGTTGGCCAGCATCACCGACGGGATGTCGAACACCCTGATGTTGGCCGAGGTGACCAGCTACGGCTTCTTTGGCGGAGCGTTGGACACGATGGGGACCGGCGTTCCCGGCAGTCGTAGCAAGAACTACGCTTCCGCGGCGTTTCTCGATGCGTCGACCGACGGCTCGATTGTCCAGAGCCCTTGGCGCCGCTCGGATGGAAACACGACCAACGGCTGGCAGTTTGCCTACCCCGGGTCATCGACGACGAACGCATCGGTGCGTGGCCCGGTGTTCATGGTGCGCGGCGGCATTTGTGCGCATGCCTTTGGATGCAACAGCCTGCACCCTGGGATCTGCAACGCCCTGCTGTGCGACGGGTCCGTACGCGCCATGACCGAGACGATGACCTATGAAGTGTTTGCGTGCATCTGCAGCATGAGCGACCGCAAGACGGTCGGCGAATGGTAGGCCCGAGGAAACGGCACAGACGAAGCAAAGGAAGACCAGCATGAAGATCCGTCTACTTGTCTTGGCGATTCTCGTGATGATCCAGCCCGTTTGGTTTGGATGCGGCAGCTCGCAGCCGAGCTACAAAGACCGCGTCGGCAAAGTCGACGACTCGGCTCCCGTCGAAATGCCCGGCCCGCCTGACGCCAAGAACGTGAAGAAGAAATAGCTCACTCTACCAATCGAAATCATCCCGGATCTTGATCCGCCCCGTCGGCTCCGGTTCTTCCGGCTCATGGTGAGGCGACGCCTTGGGGAGCACCCGGGGCGCATAGATCGTCACGCAGGTGACGACGACCGCCAGGGCCAAGAGCATCAGGGAGGCGAAGAGAAGCCAATAGGCAAGTTCCCCGAAGAATTCCGAATACGCCTGCTTGAGAAGATCGATTTCTCGGTTCGTGTCCATGATGACTCGACGAAGGTCGCGCAGACCTTCCGCCCCTTTCCGTTGTTCAGAGTCTCCGCTGCCTGCGGAACACCGGATCACGGCGCTCATTCTGCTCTTTGCGTAAAACCCTGTCCAGCATTTGGCGCGCGAGCAAGAAAGCGTGGCACTTGTGCCACGGGCGTCATTTTGTCCCGCCAGCGCCGGGCTTTTCCTGCGGCAGATACTTCATCCTCAAGTTGTACTCGATCATGGGGACGAGTTGATCCCTGCCCTGCGCGGGCAGGACTCTCTGCAATTCCTCCGCCAGCTTGGCCGCATCTTCCTGCGTCTTGCCTTGGGCGAGCCTGGTGGCGTTCTCGTCAAACGACGTGAGATATGCCCTCATCTCGGCGATGTCCTTGGGGCCCGCAAGCCTGCCGTGGCCGGGGACGATCTTCTCCGCGCCGATGGCCGCCATCACATCCAAGCCGATGAGCCAGCCCTTGACGTCGCCCTCTCCAATAAAGGGATGACTGCCGACAAACAGCAGGTCGCCGCTAAAGAGCACCTTGTCTTGAGGCACCCAGACGAGAAGGTTGTCCGGACAATGACCATGCGGCAGGCTTCGCAGTTCGACGGCAATCCCGCCCAGGTCGATGCTCATGGTGCCCGAGAAGGTGACCGTGGCCGGGGCAAGGGTCGTGCCCTCCAGGTCTTCCCGGTTCAAACCTCGCTGGTCAGCGTGCGCAAGATAGTAGGCGCCTCGTTCGGCAAGAAGCTTGGGCGCGGGCGAGGTGGCGACGATCCTTGCGCCTTCGGCCTCGAAGACGCAGTTGCCCCAAGCGTGGTCCAGGTGGTAATGCGTGTTGACCACCCAGAGAATCGGCAGCCTGGTGACCTCGCGCACGTCGGCCAGCAAGCGTTTGCCTTCCTTGGCCGAGATGAGCGTGTCGACCACCATCGCCCCCTTGCTCCCGACCACCACGCCGGCGTTGGCGCCAAAACTATTGGCCGTCGTCATGGGCGAAACGTCCGTATACGCCCAGACATGTTCACTCACCTTCTGCTGCTTACGACCCTCGCCCGCAGCGGCGAGGCTGCAGGTCAAGAGTAACACGACGATGGCGATCCCAAACCGGCGGTTCATGGCTTCTCCCGTTCTTGGCAAGTTCTGTTCATCTTCCAGGATAACTACTCCTAAAGTGGCGGCAAGCCGGCTTCCGGTTCGCGCAAGCCACGACCGGGACCGGCTCGTCGCTCGCCGGTGGGAGGCTGATGGCAGGAATCGCGACCTGTCGAAAGCAGCCTGCGACCAGAATTGCGACATGCTCGGCCTGAGCAGCGACACATGGGACGGGCGAGCGAGTATACTGGTGGGGTGGAGAAATCAGATTCTGACGGCACCCCTAGACTCTCGGGAGGCACGATCGATGAAGGACTCGTTGCACGCGTTGGGCATCGCACGGAGTCTTTTCGCCATCGCCTTGGCCCTCACGCTGGCCGTCGGCACCACCGCCGTCAGCCTCGCGGCCGGGCCGGAACACCGTGGCGTCTGGATGCACGCCAGTTACATCAAGACGCCCGCCGAGGCCGACCGTTGCGTGGCGCTGATGGAGCGGGCCAACTTCAATGCCGTGTATCTCCTGGTCTGGTACTGGGGTGGACAGGCCGCTTTCCAGAGCCAGCTGAGCCCGATGCTCGAAGGGGTCCAGCCCGGCTACGACCCGCTGGGCTACATGATCCAGGAGTGCCACCGGCGGCAGATCGAGGTCCATGCCTGGTTCGTCAATGGCTACCATGGCACGGACACTCCCATGCGCGTATTGGCCGAGCATCCTGATTGGGCCGTCGACTACGGCGACACCCCGGGCAGGCTGTGGTACGACCTGGCCAAGCCCCAGGTGCGCAAGTTTCAGAGCGACCTGATGATCGAGACCCTCACGCGTTACGATCTGGATGGTCTCCACTTCGACTACATCCGCTACCACGATGGCTACCCGGCGATCTGCTACTGCAAGCATTGCCAGACGGAGTTCGCCACGCGCTACGGGTGCGGACCGTTCGAGAAGCAGTCGCGCAAAGCCTATCCGTTTGCCGGCCCGATGGTCGGCAATCCGGTCAGCGGGCCGACCACCGCCCAGGTGCTGGCCCGTTTCTCCGATGGCCTGCCGGCCATTGCCACCAACGAGTTGGGCAAAGGCAAGGTGCTCCTGTTCAACTGGCATGCCTTGCGCTCCGTCGAGACGCCCGTGGCCGAGACCTGGCGCCGGGCGTTGCGCCAGTGGAACGCCTCGCCCGAGAACGTCGTTGTCATGGACACCGCACCGAATCGCCAGCATTACGGTGACAAGGGAACCAAAGAGGCGGCGGCCGCGTTGCAGCGATTCGGCTGCAAGGCGCGGATCGTCGCGGAAGACCGCCTGGAAAAGCTGCCGCCCGGCTCGGTCGTCGTCCTGAGCGATGTATACCTGATCCCCGATGCCGTTGCCGCGGCGCTGGAGCGTTTCGTGCGCGAGGGCGGCCGGCTGGTGGTGGTCGACGGCCCGGCCCGTTCCATCCACAACGCCTCGATCCAACGCCTGCTGGGGATGACGCGTGCAAGCGCCTGGTTCACCCGGTTCGACCTCGTCGAGCCGGTCGGCACGAGTGAACTGGTGCCGTCGGATGGCACCCCAATCGACTTGCGGCAGCACCTCGCGAAGCTGGACAAGTGGGCCGAGTATCGCAAGGCCACCGTCACCGAGTTGGTGAGCGACGTGCGCCGGCGGGCAAGGCAGGTCAAACCGAAGGCGATGATCACGGCGGCCGTGTTCACGCCGCGGGCCTCGGCGGATCGCGTCTACCAGGACTGGCCGCGCTGGCTGCGCGAAGGACTCGTCGACTACGTGCTTCCCATGGCCTACACGCCGCACAACAGCCAACTGGCCAAGCAGATTCAGGACTGGCAGGCCGTTGCTCCTCGTTTGGATCGGATCGTTCCGGGCCTCTGTCTCAGCCAGGCCGACTCGCAGGATGCCTACGGGTATCGCGACATCTCGCTGATCTTCGCCCAATATCGGATGTGCCAGGAAGCGGGCGCTCGGGGCGTGAACTTCTACGCGCTGGACAACACCGACGCCAGCCCCAAGCTCATGCTCACCGAGCCGCTCATCACCGCCCTGCGTACCGGCCCGTTTGCCGACAAAGTCCCCGCCCGCCCGCAAGAAAAGTAGCCGGCACGCTCCGCCGTGCCGCTGGCTTTTCTCGTGTGCCACTGCTTGCCTTCCGGGCAAGCAGTGTCTTCGAAGATTTCGACGGAAACGAAGCCGGAGCACTGCTTGCCCGGAAGGCAAGCAGTGGCACACTGCGGCCGCTTGGAGCTTCCACGCGATAGGCTTTGCGCTGGCCCGAGCGACGTGCCGCCTCCATGTTAAACAAGGTAGGGCGGTGG
>JBDKTH010000117.1:0-4627 GCA_039680305.1 Thermoguttaceae bacterium
TCGGCAATACTTCGGAGGGGACCTGGGATACGCTCTTGCTGTTGGGATGATTCATGGCCGATTGGGATGTGGTGGTGGTTGGTGCTGGGGCCGCTGGGCTGATGGCCGCATTGCGGGCGGCGGAACGGGGGCGGCGCACGTTGCTGGTGGAAAAGAACCGTCGGCCGGGCACCAAGATCCTCATGTCGGGCGGGACCCGCTGCAACCTGACCCATGCGACCGACGCCCGGGGGATCGTCGAGGCCTTTGGCACCCAGGGCCGCTTTTTGCACTCCGCCGTGAGCCTGCTCGGGCCGCAGGGACTCGTCCAACTGTTCGATGCCGAAGGGCTCCGCACCAAGCTGGAACAGGAGACCGGCAAGATCTTCCCGGCCAGCGACAAGGCCCTCGATGTGCTCAACGCCCTCCTGGCTCGGCTGAAACGCAGCGGCTGTGCCCTGGCCTACGAAGAACCGCTCGAAGACCTCCAGAAGACCGACACGGGCTTCCAGCTCATCACCGCAAAGCGGACGTTGACGGCGGATCAGGTGGTGCTCACCACGGGCGGGAAGTCGTATCCCGGCTGCGGCACGACCGGCGACGGCTATCGCTGGGCCACCGGACTGGGGCACACGATCGTCGCGCCTTGCCCCGCCCTGGTGCCGTTGCGAACCGATGCGACCTGGGTGCCGCTGCTCAAAGGGCTCACCATCCCCGATGTTTCCATCAGCATCGTCTCCCCGGACGAGGAGCAGGCTCGCGCCAAGGGCGGCAAGCGGTCGAAGAACGGCTCGCTGGCCAGCCGGCGCGGCTCGTTTCTGTTTACCCACTTCGGCTTTTCCGGGCCCGCGGTGCTGGACGTCAGTCGGGCCGTCAGTGGTCACCCGCACCCGGAAACGCTCCAGGTCGTGTGCGATTTCCTGCCCAACACCAAGGCCGAACCGTTGGAGTCGCAACTGGCCGAGGAGAGCACGCGCTCGGGCAAGCGCCAGGCGGTGAGCATCGTGGCCCAGTGGGTTCCCCATCGCCTGGCCGAGGCCCTGGCCCAGCAGGTCGGCGTGGCTCCGGATCGCCGGATGGCCGAACTCGGCAAGGCGGAGCGTGCCCGGTTGGTGCAGGCCGTCAAACACCTGGCCGTCCCGATCACCGGCACGTTGGGCTTCAAGAAAGCCGAAGTCACCGCCGGCGGCGTCTCACTCGACGAAGTCGATTCCCGCACGATGCAGAGCAAGCTCATCCCCGGCCTCTTTTTCGCCGGCGAACTGCTAGACCTCGACGGCCCCATCGGCGGCTACAACTTCCAGGCCGCCTTCAGCACGGGCTATCTGGCCGGGGAGAGCGTGGCGTAGGGCGGGATTGGTCTTTGCCAGACTCCCTATCGGTGTTGCGATCGTTTTCGCGGCCTCGGCAACGTGCTATGGTAGAGGCGGAATAGGTCACGCGGAGCCGCGGAGGCGCGGAGAAGAAGGGGGGGATACTGACGGGTTTCCGGGTGAGCCTGTCGGTGCAGCGAACGAGTTGCCTACAGGCATCGGGCCGCAACCATCGGAATCGGGAGATGGCCAGCAGACAATACATCTTCCTTCTTCTCCGCGTCTCCGCGGCTCCGCGTGAAAACCTGTTCGGAGTATAGCCACGCTGTGAGATCATTGCTCCGTGCAGTGCAGGGATCAGTAAGCTGGGATAGACCGAGTTGAGAGAAAGGAGGGATAGGGAAATGGATATTGACGAGATTACGGGCGAGATTGTCGATGCGGCGTATCAACTGCATAAAGGCTTGGGGCCGGGGCTGCTGGAGTCGGTGTATGAACTGGTGCTGACCAAGGAATTGCTGCGGCGAGGGTTGAGAGTCGAGCGGCAGAAGCCCATCTCGTTTGAATTCGACGGGCTATGCTTCGAAGACAGTTTTCGCGTTGACCTGTTCGTTGAAGGCATGGTGGTCGTGGAGTTGAAATCGGTCGAGGATCTCGCTCCTGTCCATCCCAAACAAGTCTTGACCTATCTCCGCTTGCTCCATCTGCCCGTCGGCCTGCTCATCAACTTCGGTGCCCCCACCCTCAAAGATGGCCTGCATCGCATCGTCAACCACTACATCCCTCCCCCCTCATCCTCCGCGCCTCCGCGACTCCGCGTGAAAAAGAGATCAGAGAACGATCACCGCGCGCCATGATTGCTGAGGATTGTGCAGGGGCAATAAGGAAGGAATCACGCGGAGCCGCGGAGACGCGGAGAAGAAGGGGGTAGGGAACGGATGCGGAGGGGTGCCGGGCGAAATTGTTGATACAGAACATCCGTTACATAAGGACTTCGGGGAGGATGATTGGGATGGGTGAGCAGCCATCCACATCCCTCCCCCTCTTCTTCTCCGCGCCTCCGCGGCTCCGCGTGAGACATTTCTTTCCGTCCCTCCTCCATGATGCCGTACGAGTGACCGAAAGTGTGAAAGAAATAGCGCAAATGTGTCATTGACCCAAGCCGGCCAGGGAGGAAGACTGAGCGTTACGGGCTCGCTGTCGCGACAGAGCCGTTCGTCACTCACGGAGAAAGGGAGGCACCCCATGTTGGATCGATGTTTCTATGCCGGACTGCTGGGCCTGGTGGTGATCGGGATGGCGACCGCGCACGACGCGGAGGCTCGGACCTATGTCGTCCGAGGCGAGGGCATGGAACTGGCGGTCGACGAGCAGGGGAATCTGACCTCGCTGACTAATCTGCGCACGGGCCACAACTATGCCGCGGGAAGGCCGATGTGGCGACTGTATTTCGATCGCCCGATGCAGAAAGAAAACCAGGTTCTGGCGAAACTCAACCGGCCGACGATCCGGCAAGACGGGCAGGAGATCGTCTTCGAGTACGAATCCCTGAAGACCGAGCAGGAGACGTTGCATATCCGCCTGTCGCTGCGAATCCGCTTGGACGGCGACCTGCTGCGATTCTCCTCCGAAGTGCACAACGACGAGCCGCACACGATCGTGCGCGAGTTGCACTGGCCGTTGGTGGCCGATTGCCAGATGCCGACCGACCACCAGTTGCTGACGACCCAGTTTGGCGGGCAGTTGTATCCGAATCCGAAACAGCGAATCATCGCCACGGGCAACAGTCCGCCCTACATGGCGCCGTCGCAATACTACCGGCAGATGGATCAGAAGTATCCCGGACAATCGGTGTCGAACTGCTTTGCGCTGGTCGGCGACGCCCAAGGGCTCTACCTGGGCTGCCACGACGCGACGTTCCAGGATACCTG
This sequence comes from Thermoguttaceae bacterium, assembly GCA_039680305.1. Lineage (GTDB taxonomy): Bacteria > Planctomycetota > Planctomycetia > Pirellulales > Thermoguttaceae > JBDKTH01. The sequence goes on from JBDKTH010000117.1 coordinate 3,224, forward strand.
GCATGGGCTGCGAGTCTATCCCGATCAGCAGGGCGAGTTCAACGAACTCGAGGTCGGCCTCTACAAGTATCCGAACTGCCTCACCGACCAGTCGTGGAGTTGCGACGCCAATGTGCTTGCACCCTATTCGGGCGACTGGCACGAGACCTCCAAAATCTACCGTCGCTGGGCCGACACGTGGTGGCGCCACCAGGAGCCGCCGCTGTGGGTCAAGAAGATGAAAGGCTGGCAGCGGATCATCTTCCGGCATCAGTACGGCGAAACGCTGTTTCGTTATGACGACCTGAACGGACGCATCCGCAAAGCCGGTGAAAGCGTCGGCGTGAACACGGTCTTCCCGTTCGGCTGGTGGAACAGCGGGATGGACAACGGCTATCCCGATTCCTACTACGTCACCGATCCGAAGCAAGGGGGCGACGCCGCCTGGAAAAAAGCGATCGCCGCGTACCGCCAGAGCGGCGGCAAAGTGCTGCTCTACTTCAACGGGAAGCTGATCGACGTCGAAAGCGATTTCTACCGGAAAGGCGAAGGCAAGTCCGTCTGCTACAAGACCAACGCCGGCACCGAGTACAACGAAGCCTACCGCTTCAAAGGCCACGGGACGTTTACGGGCTACTACAATTCGCGGGCGTTCGTGGTGGCCGACACCCGAAACCTCGTCTGGCGGAAGAAACTCTTGGAAATGGCCGACCGGGCGCTAGCCTTCGGGGTCGACTCCGTGTTCTACGATCAGTTGGGATATTGCGAAGCGACGGTCAACTGGGATCTGAGCAAGGAATTCCCCATTCCCAACACGCGAACGATCGCCGACAAGGCCGATGTGCTGAAGATGATCCACCAGTACCTGGACACCAAGGACAAGAACGTTGCCCTGGGAACCGAGTGGTTCACCGACGTCGTGGCGCAGCATGTCGACTACGTGCATAACATCTACGGGGCAGCCGGCCTTTACAATTTCACCGATTGGGTGCGTTACACCTTCCCCGAGATCGTGCTTTCCGATCGCGAGATCCGCGACGACACCGACATTCCCCGCCGCGTCAACCATTCGGTGCTCAAAGGCTTGCGCAATGATATCGAAATCTACCGCTGCCGCGACGTGATCGACAAGACGCCGAACTATCAGCAGTATCTGGCTCGCGTGAACGCACTGCGGGAGAAATACGCCGACCTGCTTCTGGTGGGCACGTATCGCGACACCGACGGGTTTACCAACGACAATCCCAAGGTCCCCGCACGGTGCTTTGTCAACGGGAATCGGATGGCGATCGTCGTGACGCAGAGCCACAGTGCCTTGGCCGCGACCCGCATCGCCGCTCCCGGCTGGCGATACCGAGAGGTGGGAGCCGTCGGTGAGGTCCGCGTTCAAGAGGCGGCCGACGGCAAGCAACACGTCAGCCTGCC
>JBDKTH010000487.1:0-3917 GCA_039680305.1 Thermoguttaceae bacterium
GCACCGCCCCACCGGTAAGCCAGCGGCACGGCGGAGCGTGCCTGCTACTTGGAATGCTGCTGGCGATAGGTGACGGCCGAGATGCCTTCGAGCCGGCGGAAGACCTTGCTGAGATGCTCGGCACTCGAGAAGCCGGCGGTGACCGCGATCCGCTTGATGGGGACCTCGGTTTCCTCCAACAGCCGTTTGACGCGTTCCAGGCGGCACCGCATGATCTCGTCGAGGATCGTGCGTCCCAGGACCCGCTGGAACCGCCGCTCCAGGGAGCGACGCGTGAGCGGCACCTGAGCGATCACGTCTTCGACCTGCATCGGCCGATGGCTGTAGTTCCAGATGAAGTGCACCGCCTTGGCCACCATGCGATCCTCGACCAGCGGCGACTCGTCCACCGACGCATCGGGCCCTTGGGGCGGAGCGACGATCCGGGCGAGGATCTCCATGGTCTGGGCGCCCAACAGCAGCGGATTGTGGATCGGTTCCCGCCGGACCTGCTCCAACATCGTCTGGTAGGATTGGAGCACGTCGTCGGCCACGCCGATCGGCAGGATCGGGGCCCGGGGCGAGAGGAAGCCTTGTTCCAGGAGCCACCGCAGGTAGTTCCCGTTGGCCCCGACCCAGTAAGAGTCCCAGCCGGTCCGCGGATTGGGCCGATAGCGGTGCCAGACGCCGGGGAACAGCAGGATCACGTCGCCGGCCCCAATGTCGATCCGCCCGGTGGGGCCCGACTCGAACGTGCCGCTGCCGCGGGTCAGGTAGATGAACTGAAACTCCGGCAGCACCCGGCCCTTGTCCCAGGTGAACTGATAGAGCGGCGGATGCCCGGCATGAGGGAAGCGGCTTCCGGGGGTGACCCCCGAGCAGCCGGTCCCGGTCACGTAGATGCCCCACTGCGTCGCGCGTGAGTTGACGGGAAGATACCGAAAGAAGTCGGCTTCGACAACCATCGTTTCCCCTCGCTCGTGTTCGGTACCGGTCTGAAGGATGTTTCCTTGATTATGGATTCAAGGCCGTGGGGACGTCAAGCGTTGGCGTTGGGGTGCAGACGTCCCGTCCCCACTGGGCTCGCCCCAGTGGAACGCAGGATTGACGCACTACCAGCCACGTCCTGTCTTCCCTCCGCCCCCGCCGGGCGTGCCCCGGTGGAGCGGCGGCTTGGCTCACTCTCGCGGCAGCTAGGCAATCCCTCGCTCCACTGGGACAAGCCCAGTAGGGGCGGGCCGCTTCGTGTTTCTCGGGGTAGTCCCCCCAATCCTCCGTTCCACCGGGGCAAGCCCGGCGGGGACGACCCCGGACATTGACAACCTGAAGATCAATAGCCCGGTCGCTTGCGACCGGAGGACTGCAGACGCTCGCGTCTGCACCCCCAAGTCGGTTACTTCTGACTCACCACCGCACACGGCACGTCGAGGATCTGGGCGATTCGTTCGATCGCCCGGGCCCGGTGGCCAACGCCGAGGGCGAAGTGGTGGGTCGGCCCCTCGGCCACCCAGCGGCGGAGGAAGGTCCGCACGTCGGGCTGGAAGAAGCCGCGAGTATTGGTGTTCCCGGTCGGCGGGATCGGCCCGTGGACCGACTCCCCTTCCCCGACGACGAACTTGAACCGTCCCTCCCGGGTCATCCCGATGCTGAGCATCGTGATCGGCCCCTCCTTGATCTTGAACTCCACGCTCGCTCCAAACCCCGGCTTGCCATGGTACTTCAACAGGCTCCGCAGCACGGGCCGCCCCTCGGCAATATTGATGTGGTGAGGACCGTCGTGCCCAACGAGCACAAAGCCTTCGTTAAAGTCGATCGGATGGAACTCGGCAAAGCTTCCGCCCATGTCGAGCCGGTCCATCACGAGCATCGCAATGCACGTCTTCAGGTCCGACTCGCCGCACATCGGAAAGCCGGCCGCGGTCAGCAAGGAGTTGCCCACGATCAGGTTCGTGACCAACTGGCGAACCTCGCTCCCCTCCTCGCCTTCGTAGTAATAGGCCAGGCCGTCGAGTTTCTTCTCGACGACGAACTTGTCCAAGGCCACGGCGACCCGGGCGGCGACGTGCAGGTCCTCCTCGGTCAGCTTGCGCGTGATCGGGTCGGACTTGGGATCGGGCGTGTCGAACATCGCCAGGATCTGCCCCTTCTTGGCGGCGATCTCCTCGTCGGCCACCGTGCGTTGGAGTCGCACGAGGTCGTCGGCCTCGGTCTGGACGATGTGACAGCCAAAGGCGGCCGTAAAGGCCGTCGGGTCGCTGTGCATGTCGAGCATCGATTCCAGCACGTGCCCGAAATGGCCGATCCGCGCCCGCTTCAGGTCGTGGAGCACTTTGGCGATCTCGCACCACTCGGTCAGTTCGGCATCGGCCTCGGCGTCGCCTTCCAGCGTGCCGAGGATCATGTCCGGGGCCCGTTTGCCCATCCGAATCGCCACGCCCATGAACTCCGGCACCGAGCAAAAGTCGTCGTTGCAGAGCTGCATGTAGGTCGACGCCCGGGAGTAGTCCATGGCCTTCATCGGCTGCAACGCGACGAGCACGATCGGCACGTCCAACTCGCGGATCAGCACACCGAACGTCGAGCTAGTGGCGTAGGTGACCATGTCGCAGAAGATCAGATCGAGCCCGGCCGCCTTCAACTTGGGCAATAGGGCGTAGGCCCCCTCGGCATTGTCGATCAGGCCGAAGTTGGTCACCTGGACGTCGCAGGCTTCGACCTTCTTCACCAACACGTCCATCTTCTGGTGCAACTCCTCGAGCAAGCCGGGGAATTGAGGCCAGTAGTTGTAGTGGCCCACGCCGAAGATCCCGATGTTGGCCGTTCGCTGTTTGCGTCGTTCGACTCGCACGATCACCTCACGATATCCCAAATTCGCGCCGAGACGCGGCGTCCCCGATTGGTTGCTACACGATGAGCACCCTGAACCTAGTATCCTCGCCGCGCGAGGGCGGTTCAATGGGACGTTTTCCGCCGATTGCGGCACCGCCCTACCTCACTACCTTACCGGCTTTGTTCGTCAAAACCCAAGGCCCCCCGCGGTTCCAATCCCCGGAGAAATACGAATGAGTCCCCTGAAAGCGATGGTTTGTCTCTTGCTCGTCGCCGCGACGGCGTCGGCCGCGGAGCCTGACCTCTATAAGCCCCGCGGCCAGAAGGGCTTCGATTACTGGTATGCCCGCTCGGGCGAGACCTATCATGCCTTCTATCTGCAACGGCCCGACGCCGCCGGCCAGGGGAACAACACGTCGGTGGGCTTGGCCACGAGCAAGGACCTGATCCACTGGACCGAAGTCGGCGAAATCCTGCGGGCCGATCCGAAAGCCGCGTGGTGCAACGTGTGTATCGCCACCGGCAGCACCTGGCGCGGCAAACAGCGATGGCAGATGCTGTTTACGGCCCATGGAGGATCGGGCGGAAACGTCGGGCTGGCCGAGAGCGACGACCTCACCCACTGGACGACGATCGGGCCGGTGCGGATCGACTATCGCAACCACGTGGTGCCCGACGATCCGTACTGGCAACGTTGCGGCCTGAAGTCGGGCGAGACGATTGCCTACCACATCGCGGCCGATCCCTATGTCCTGCCCGAGACCATCGACGGCTGGCGCTACATGATCGCCAACTGCACGGTCGTGGGGCGGCCGCTCAACCAGCGAGGTTGCATCGGCCTGATGCGCAGCCGCGACGGTCGGACGTGGGAGGATTGCGGCATCATCTCCTTGATGCTCGACTACGACCGGCCCGAGACGCCGCAACTCTGGCAGCACGGCGATCGCTGGTATCTGTATTTCGGCGGTGCACGCGAGGGGAAACAACTCTGCCGCCACAACCGCATCTACACGGCTCGCTCGATGCGTGGGCCGTTTGAGCCGCCGCCACGGTCCGAGCTCACGCTGCCCGACGGCCGCCGCTTCTACATCGCCAAGGTGCTCACCGCC
>JBDKTH010001260.1:0-1719 GCA_039680305.1 Thermoguttaceae bacterium
CGCGTCCGGCCGTCTGACCGTGATCCAACACCCACTTGGCGACCGCCTCGTCGTGTGGTCCGGGGATGAATTCCCCCACATCGGTGCCCAGCGGGACCAACTGCCGGTTGGCGTTCGGCAAGAGCACCGTCACCTGCGCATCCAGTGCATCGGCGACGTGCTGGACCGCCGTCCGGGCGATCTGGTCCCGGCTTTGGGTAGCCGCCAACTGCCGGCTGATCGCATAGAGCGAGCCCGTACGCCGTTCCCGTTGCCTCGCCGACTCGGCCTGGAACCGGACTCGCGTCGTCAGCGTGCTGATCACCAGCGCAGTGAGCAGCATCACGGCGAAGGTGAACAGGTATTCCGTGTCGTGGACGGCAAAGGTCAGTTCGGGCGGGATCAGGAAGAAATCAAATACGGCGACGCTGAGGACCGACGCCAGGATCGAAGGACCACGTCCGAACTTGAGCGCCACGGCCACCACGCCCAACAGGTAGATCATGACGAGGTTGACCGGCGCGAAATACTGTGACACGAGGACGCCGATCACGGTGCAGACGAATACCACAAGGCACGCCCAAGCATATCCACTCCGCGATGGCGAAGACGTCGCGGGGCGGCCTTTGGAGGGCGGGCCTTCCTCCTTCTCACCGCTAATCACGTAGACGTCGATGTCGCCGCACTTCCGCGTCAAGTCGTAGACCAGCGAGCCCCGGAGCCATTCCCGCCAGCGTGGTTGTTTGGATTTGCCAACGATGATCTTGGTCACGTTGCGGCTGTGAGCGTAGTGAAGCAGTTCGTCGGAGAGGTTGTGCCCGGCGAGCGTGGCGGTTTCCCCTCCCAATTGCTGGGCCAACCGCAGCGTCTGGGTCAACCGCTCCCGTGCCAACTCGGAGAGGTTGGCGTCGGCAGGCGTTTCCACGTACACGGCGACCCAAGGGGCACGCAGGCTCATCGCCATTCGCCGTGTGGCACGCACCAGCCGGCTGGCAAACGGACTTGGCCCGACACAGACCAAGAGCCGCTCGCGGACCGGCCAAGTGCCGACGACCGCATGCGCCTCCCGGTAGTCCTCCATCTGCGCCCCGACCCGTTCGGCCGCCTGCCGCAACGCCAGTTCCCGCAGGGCGATCAGGTTCCCCTTGGTGAAGAACCGCTGCATGGCCCGTTCGGCTTCCCGGGGGATATAGACCTTTCCTTCGCGGATCCGTTCGAGCAAGTCGTCCGGGGCCAGGTCGACCAGTTCCACTTCGTCGGCTTGCTCGAAGACGGAATCGGGGACGGTCTCGCGCACGACCACGCCGGTGATCTGGGCCACCACATCGTTGAGGCTCTCGAGGTGCTGGACATTGAGCGTCGTGTAGACGTCGATCCCCGCGTCCAAAAGCTGCATCACGTCCTGCCACCGTTTGGCGTGCGTCACCTCGGGGGCATTCGTGTGGGCCAGCTCGTCGACCAAGAGCAATTGAGGACGCTCGGCCAGCGCGGCCTCGAGGTCAAACTCATGGAGCTTCGTGCCGCGATAGAGGACTTCCCGTCGGGGAAGCATCTCCAGGCCCAGAACCAGGGCCTGCGTCTCGGGACGCGAGTGGGGCTCGACGTAGCCGACGACGACATCCACCCCATCCTTGGCCAGCTTGCGGCCCGCCTCCAGCATGCTGTAGGTCTTTCCTACGCCGGGGGCCGCGCCGAAGAAGATCTTAAGCTTGCCGCGACGCTTCTGGGCCTCCGCGGCCT
>JBDKTH010000208.1:0-5588 GCA_039680305.1 Thermoguttaceae bacterium
TCTCTTGACCGTGGTGCGGTATGTGGAACGCAACCCGTTGCGGGCCCGGCTGGTCGAGGCGTGGCGGTGGTCGAGCCTGTGGCATCGCCTCCACGGCGACCCGGCGGGCCTGCTTGACGAAGGGCCCGTGCCGCTACCTCGCCGTTGGCGTTAGCACGTCCAAGCTCCCCAGACCGAAGCGGAACTGGAGGCGTTGCGGCGTTCGATGGTGCGTGGGGCTCCGTTTGGCGAGGCGTCGTGGCAGGAGCAGGCCGCCAAGCGTTTGGGCCTGGAATCGACGCTCCGAGCCCGCGGTCGCCCACCGAAATCCTCGTCCGAGCGCGGTTGAGCCCCTGTTTCAAAACACCGAAAGGCGAGCCCCTCCTCCATAGGGGAGAGGGAGCAAACAGCATCCAGGACTTCTGCCTCCCCCCTCTTTGAGTTGACGCCGCCCGCGTCCCAAGAAAACATTGGAAATTGGGCCAGCCGATCTGCTACGCTCATGCCTGGAGGCCGAGGGCCTCAATGTGGTTTGGATCTTTGACAATTCGACCTGACACAATTAATCGCTCCAGATGCCATGCGTTTGGGCTTCTACGATGCGGCGTTCCACGAGAGGGGTGGCTTTTCTCGCCGAAGGGTCAAGGTTTTGCAACACAGCTCCGGAGAGTTATGAAGTTACGTCCGATTGTATCGCTGTAACCTTCTACCTTCCAAATACTTCGCGTCATTTGCAAGCCCCAGTTTTTGAGCACGATTTGAAAAACGATGCGCACGAAAGAAGAAAGGCTATACCTGTGAGGGGTTGGAAATTGGCGACTTCGCATCAGAGGGGGATGCGATCGCTTCACTGGTGTTGGGATATGAGGCTTAGCCGGAAGGCGCCGAGGTGAGGACGATCATGGATGCATGTGGCCAGACGGATCGCCGGTCAAGCCTGAGAAGCTTGAAATGGAAAACGCCGCCCTATGTTAACCAAAAGGCCAGGGGGGACGGATGGGGCTTCTGGAAAAATCGCATCGTGTTAACCACACTTCCCTGGTCCGAGAGGGCGACGCGCACGGAGGAGAGTCTATTCCGAAAGCCTTCCTCTGGGCTCCCCTCTCCGGCTGTTCGGGCGAGAGGAGCTCACCCGCTCTGCTTCTGCGCAAACCACTCGAACGTGACGACCAGTCCGGCGGCCCCATCGGCATCTACGATCTCGATGGTCACCGGGAGAATCGCCCGATTCTTGGTGGCCAGGGCTTCGGCCGACTGTTTCAACTCAGTCTCGGAAGTGACGGCTCGGGAGCGGATCTTGCCCCGCATCGGATTCTTGAACTTGGCCTCGACGCGCCGGACCACGGCCAACACCTGGTTGCCGAACTCGGGCAAGGTCCGCAGCAGGAACTCCCCGCTGCTGGCCTCGGCCAGGGCCAACTGGACGCTGGCGTGGACCGTGCCCAGGTGGTTGGTGTACGAGGGCGAGTCGCCAAGTTCCAGCAGGCAGCCCGAGTCCTGGGCCGCCTGCTGGATGCCCAGGAAGTGGTTAAAGGGGATTTGCGTGACGTCCATGCTCGCTCCGATGGGCTTACTCCAGTTTCCAGGGGCTGCGGTACTCGTAGTGGAGCAGGTTGTTAGCGTCTTGGTTGTTGGTGATCCGCTCGCGCTGGGCATCCCATTCCAGACGCAGGCCGGTGGCCAGGGAGATGTTGGCCAGGAGGCTGAAGGTGGTCGAGCGGTGGCCGATCTCCACGTCGCCGGCCGGGGTTTCCCGCGACTTAATGCAGTCCAGGAAGTTCCTCGCGTGCTGCGAGGTGAGGGAAAGATTCTTGTTGCCGCTTTTCGTTGGCGAGGTGTCGCCCTCTTTGAGCTGCACCGGCTCCATGCGAGGCTTGTGGTCTTGGAACTGGCCGCCGCGTTCGGGAAGGATGTTGATCAGATCGTCCTTTATGTAGGCCGTGCCCTGGGTGCCACGCAGCTCGCAGTAACCAGGTTGCGGCAGGGCCGGGTTGCCGTTGGCTTCATACTGGCCAAAGATCAGCAGATGGCCGGAGGGGCACTGGAAGGTGACTTCCATCGTATCGGGAATCGTGCGGTCGTCGTCCACGGCAAACCGCCCGCCCATCGCACAGATCGAGGCTGGGGCCAGATCGCCGGTCATCCAGCGAATCAGGTCGATGAAGTGCACGCCGTTGTTGGCCACCTGGGAGCTGAACGGGTCCCACCAGCGGAACTTGTACGGGGCAATTGTCGCCTGGAAGGGACGCTCCGGCCGGGGGCCGAGCCACATGTTCCAATCGAGATCCTTGGGCGGATCGCTCGGCGCGGCCTTGCCGATCCCGGCCGGGAACATGTTGCTCAGGTGGTAGCAGCGGGAGACGGTCACCTTGCCGAGCTTGTTGGCCTGGACGAGTTCCGCCGCCCGGGCGTAGAGTCTCGAGGACCGCCGGTGGATGCCCACCTGGACCACGCGTTTGGTGCGCCGCGCGACCTCGACCATCTTGCGGCCTTCGTGGATCGTAATCGACAGCGGCTTCTCGACGTACACGTCCTTGCCCGCATTGCAGGCCCAGACCGTCTGGAGGGCGTGCCAGTGGTCGGGCGTGGCGATCACCACGGCGTCGAGGTCCTTGCGATCGAGCACCTTGCGGAAGTCGCTGTACAGGTCGGCCTTGCCGCCGACCCGCTTGCTGGCCGCTTCCAAGGTCGACTGAGCGACGTCGCAGAGGGCGGCCACTTCGACGTCGCTGTGATCCAAGAACGCATCGAGCACTTGCCGTCCCCGGTTGGCCACCCCGATGCAGCCGATCCGGATCCGCTCGTTGGCGCCGAGGACCCGTTGGGCTTGCGCCGCAGTAAGGGTGAAGGCGGCCGCCGTGGCCCCGGCTTTAGCAAATGTCCGTCGCGTGAGCTTCGTATCGGGCATGATGTGGACCTCTTGGCAAGTACATCTCGATGGGCACAACGTATTGGCGTTCGACGACGCAAAACGCGTGTCCCCAGAATATCATGCCGGCGGGACAAAAGAAAGCGTCTCCAAACGCCTCAGGCTTTGCCTCCGGGGACGATTTCGGCTATAACCAGGGGCAAGGTAGAGCCTCGGGATAGGGCCAGTTGGCCCGATTGAACCGAAACGCCAGACTCCCGGCGAGCAGAGCCATGAAGCCATTGGCTGACGATCGGCTGCCGCACGACAAGCTTGCGCCACGCCGGGCATGGCCCGGCTTTCGCGGGGTCATCGTGGCCCTGTTGTTCGCCGTGTCGTTCGTGCTGTTCGTCGACCGGATCAACATCACCGTCGCCGCCCCGTTTTTGAAGCAGGAGTTCGGCTTCAGCGATGCGAATCTGGGCGAAGTCCTTGGGGCCTTCATGCTCGGCTATGCGATGGGGCTTGTCCCCGGCGGATGGCTGGCGGATCGCTTCGGGCCGTGGCGAGTGCTCACCGGCGCGGGGCTTTCGTGGGCCGTGCTCACCGTGCTGATGGGCCTGACCCGCACCGAGTTGTTCGGCCTCACGCTCGATCCGCGCACGACGCTCATCGTGGCCCGGTTCCTCCTCGGCCTCTGCGAGGCCTGTGCCTATCCGACCTTCAGCCGAGCGCTGGCCAACTGGGTCCGGCGCAGCGAACGAGCGTCGGCAATGGGCCTGATCCAGGCCGGCTCCGGCCTGGGCGGCGCGGTGACGCCGGTGATCATCGCGGCGATCATCAGCCACTGGGGATGGCGCGAGTCGTTCCTCATCTCCGGAATGCTCACCTTTGTCGTGGCTCTGGCCTGGTGGGCCATCGCCGCCGATCATCCGGCCGAGCATCGTCGGGTCCGGAAGGAAGAACTGGAAATCATCCTCCAGGACAGGGAAGAGTCGCGAGCACTGCCGCCCGATCTTCGCTGGTATCGCCGCCTGCTCGCCTCGCGCGACTTCTATCTGCTCTGCACGAGTCAGTTCCTCTTCGGCGTGGCCGGCTTCGTCTTCTACTCGTGGTTCTTCACCTACTTCAAAGAGCAACGCGGCGCAGAGCCCCGGTACGCGGCCGTGCTCTCCTCGTTGACGTTTCTCTCGCTGGCCATTGGCGCGCTGGCCGGCGGTCTCCTGTGCGACCGGTGCATGAAGAGGTGGGGAGCCCCGTGGGGACGCCGCACGGTTCCCTTGCTGGCCATCACGTTCGGCGGCCTCTGCGGTCTGATCGCGCCGATCCTCCCGAACAACACCGCCTCGGCCGCGGTCTTCGCCCTGACCGCCGGGGTGCTTTACCTGGCCGCCTCCGGCTTCTGGTCGACGGCGATCGACCTCACCCGGCGTGGCACGGGCATCCTTGGTGGCCTGATGAACGCGGCGAACTGGCTCGGGGCCGCGTTGGCCACGATCGCCTTCCCTCGCCTGGTCCCGGAACTGGGCTGGGAACGCACGCTCCAAGGAGCCGGCCTGGCAGGGATACTCTCCGGCCTCGTGTGGCTGGCAATCGACTCCTCGCGTCAAATCGACATCCCGGTGGCCAGCCCCCTAGACTCCCCGGATGCTGTCCCTCGATTTCAGAACGGCACGTCCCGGCTCTGAACCGGGTGAGGCGTTGCCCCAATTGGGATCGCCGTCGCCGCCGGCGGGGTGCTATACTTTCCTAGGTGTCGCCCACGGCCGCCGCGGAGTGTCGGCCGCAACAGCTCGCGGCGAACAGTCTCTCTTGAGGAGTCGCGTTGGTGTTTCAGAAGTTGCTGTTGATCGCCGTGGCCGGAGCCTTGGGGACCCTGGCCCGGTATGGCATGACCGGGGCCGTGCAGAACGTCTTGGGCAAGGATTTCCCCTGGGGAACCGTCAGCGTCAACCTGCTCGGCTGCCTGTTGTTTGGGGTGGTCTGGGGGCTGACCATGGAAAGCCGCTTGACCGTCTCGCCCGAGGTCAGGATCATTCTCCTGGTGGGCTTCATGGGCGGGTTCACCACCTTCTCCTCCTTCGGTTTCGAAGCCGCCAAGCTGCTGGAGGATTCCGAGTGGCTATTGGCCTTGGGGTACATGGCTCTGCAAAACCTGGGCGGGCTGGTGGCGATGTTCGTAGGGCTGGCCCTCGGGCGACTGGTATGAGGACCCGGAAGACAAGGAGCCTCGCATGATCAAGCTGCCGGGCGAAGCGGAACTCTTACGAATCTTCGTCGGCGAAAGCGACCATTGGCAAGGCCGGCCGCTCTATGAGATGATCGTCGAAGAGGCCCGACGCCGCGGGATGGCCGGGGCCACCGTCACCCGCGGTCTGATGGGCTTTGGGGCTCACAGCCGCCTGCACACGGCCAAGATCCTCCGCCTCTCGGAAGACCTGCCGATCGTCATCGAGATCGTCGACACCCCGGACAAGATCGCCGACTTCCTCCCCCAACTCGACGAGATGATCCCCGAAGGCCTGGTGACCCTGGAAAAGGTCCGCGTGATCACCTACCGGCACGGGGCGCAGTAGGACGGGACGCGTGGAGCGTGACTAACCGCCTTTGGGGCTCGCGTCGCGTTTTCCGGTCGGCTTGGAACTGCGGGAGTTGGGGGCCGATTTGTTCGCCGCGGCTTTGGAGCGGGTTTTGCCGGGCACGTCGCGGGTTGCCGAGAAAACGTATTCGTACTCCCGGCCCCGACGCACGCACTCGGCGG
>JBDKTH010000067.1:0-4324 GCA_039680305.1 Thermoguttaceae bacterium
CGGAATGCTCAAAGAGCACGCTGCGGCTGAAAAAGAGAACGCGTGGGCGACGCTGGTCGCTAGCCGGAACGGCCAGTGCGGCCCCTCCGCCGAGCAGCAATGCGCCCAGAGACTGGAGAACTTGCCGGCGTTGCATAGGCGATCCCCTCCGGTTCGAGGTGGGCGAACACGACCGATTATAGCCGCCAGGAATGCCGCACGAAACACCTTCCCATGTACTTTCGCGTCGTTGACCGCCCCGCGACGGATCGCACGCTTGCTCCAGCACCAGGACAGCATTATAGTGCACTACGCTGCGCCTGGCTGCTGCCATCGCGGCCCAGACTTGCTATGGAAACACCCCCCGCCTTGGATCGTCGCCCCATCCCACCGAGTCAAGCCATGAGCCTCAAATCGTTGCCCGCGTTGCTTCTGTCGATCCTGTTCTTGTTGACGGCTAGGGGGGCACTTGCTGCCGAGCCTGCGGCGACCGGCCTGGTCTTGGAGAGCTTCGAGACGACGAGGAATACGTCGGGCCTGATGCGGGAAACGAAGCTGACACGCGAGGGGAACGCTTGCGGCCGCTGGGAGCGAATGGACAAGACCAGTAGCGTTGGCTTGAAGAAGGTCCGCCAGGACTGGAGCGGCTATACGGGCTTCTCGCTGTGGCTCTACAACGCCAAGGCTCTGCCCGACGCATCGTTTGTGATGGTCCTCAGTTCGGAGAACAAATCGAGCGACGGCCCGGATTACTACTCCTACCGCTTTGACCTGGGCCGCTGGACCGGCTGGAAACAGTTCGTCATTCCGTTTTCCGAAATGGGCCAGGCACGCCAGCCGCGGGGCTGGGATCAGATCGACGCGGTGCGGTTCACGGCCGCCGGCTATGGGCAGACACCCAATCCCGAGGCCGTCGTTTGCTTTGCCGACTTCCGCCTGTTGAAGATCGCCCGTGTCGAAGGCCCTCGTCTGACCGATGCGGAACTGTTTGCGGCGATCAACCTGGACTATCCCGGACTCGAAAAGCTCAAGCAGGCCGTGGAGCGAAAGGATTGGGCGACGGCGAAGCGGGCCTGGCTAGAGCATCTCAAGACGCGACGCTATCCCCGTTGGACGATCGACTGGCGCGACCGTCCGGCGCCAAAGCCCAAGGCTCCCGCAGGCGGTTCCGACGGCTGGGACTATTATGCCTGCACGATCCGTTTCGACTGGAGCGGTTGGAAGCACTTCCGTCTGGCGAAGAACGACTTCCAGTCGGCTCGCAAGCCTCTTGGTTGGAACTGGATCGATTATGTGAGCTTCAACGCCACCGGGTTCAACCAGAAACCCAATCCCCAGACCGTCGTTTACTTCGACGACATCCGTCTGGTGGGCCCGCAGAAGACGGTCGTGCTGGGTGACTTCGAGCAGGGCGTAGGGCAGTGGACGGGGCTCGAAGCGAGCGACGAGCAAGCCCGCGCCGGGCGCCGTTCGGGCAAGTGGCACAACATGCCCCGCCACACCTCGGCCCGGCTGCACGAGATCCCCAACGATTGGACCGAGTTCGACGCGCTGGAGTTCTGGTGCTATGCCCCGCAGGCCACAGGCGCCACCGCGCGGCTGATTCTCGACAGCGATCAGCCGCGTGAGAACGGCGCGGACGAGATCTGCAAGCACTTCATGCAGGGGTACGACTTCGGGCCCGACATCGACTGGTCGGCCGATCCGAATCACTATCGCGAGTGGACGTATGCCATTAATCGTTTCTTCCACTGGCGCACCTTGGCTACAGCCTATTGGAACACCGGCGACGAGCGATATGCCAAGGAGTTCTGCGACCAGTTGCTCGATTGGGTACGCAAGAACCCGGTGCCGCTGAACTCCTCGGGCAATGGAAGCTACACGTGGCGCACGATCGAATGCGGTATCCGGCAATCGACCACTTGGCCCGACAGTCTCTACCGCGTGTTGGGCTCGGCCAGTTTCACGCCCGAGGTGGCCGCCGTGATGACTCGCAGCATGGTCGAGCATGCCCGGCACTTGATGGCCTGGCCGACGCGAGGCGGCAACTGGTTGACCATGGAGAGCAACGGGCTGGGCACAATCGGCATCTTGCTGCCGGAATTCAAGGAGGCCGCTTCCTGGCGCGAGACGGCCTTGGCCCGGCAGTATGCCGAGATTGACAACCAGGTCTATCCGGACGGAGCCCAGATCGAGTTGACGACCGGCTATCACCAGGTATCGCTTCGCAACTTCCTGGGGCTCGCTGCAACAGCCAAGCACAACGACGTGGCCGTGCCGGTCGATTATCATGCCAAGCTGCGGCGGATGTTCGAGTACAACTTCTGGGTTCAAATGCCCGACGGCCGCACACCGGCCCTGAACGACGGTTCTCTCCACCGGGTGCGTGAGGATATGGTGGATGCGGCGGAACTGTATGGCGACGGGCTGTTCCAGTGGGCGGCCAGCGACGGAGCCCGGGGCACCGCACCCGATCATACCAGCCACTATTTCCCCTACGCCGGGCAGATGGTGATGCGGTCCGGTTGGGAACCCGACGCCCGCTATCTGCTGATGGACGCCGGACCCTTCGGTTACGGCCACCAACACGAGGACAAGCTCAGCATCGTCGTTCATGCCTTCGGCAAGCAGATGATCGTCGATCCGGGGAACTACGCGTACGACTCCAGCCCCTGGCGCAAATACACCATCGATACGCCGGCTCACAACACGGTGATGGTCGACGGCCTGTCGCAATGCAGGCGCAAGTGCGACCGCGAGACATACCTCGTCAAGCAGCCGTTGGCGAGCAACATATGGAGCAGCGGCCCACGGCTGGACTACGCGGCCGGACAGTACGACGAAGGCTATGGGCCAGAGCAGGCGGTGAAAGTCGTCCACCGTCGCGAGGTGGTGTTCGTGAAGCCGGGGTATTGGCTGGTGATTGACCAGTTCACCGGGATCGGGCGACACCGCTACGAGTCGCTATGGCACTTCGACGCCGATGAGGCCGAGATCGACTCGGCCGAGCCCGCGGTCCGCACCATCGATCCAGGCCCCAACTGCCTGATCGCCGCCGCCGCCCAACCCGGTCTCGAGGTGAAGATCGTCAAAGGCCAAACCGAGCCGACCGTCCAAGGATTCATCGCCGCCGAGCATTGGCGGCCGAGTTGGAAGGAGCCCAAGGCCAAACGGCCCGAGCACGGCAAACGCGAGGTGCCCACGGCTGTCTTCGCAATGGAAGCCCAACTGCCAGCGCGGATCGTGTACGTGATTTGTCCTTATCCGGATCAGCAGAAACCGGCCGTGGCGATCAAGGATCTCAGTACCGGCAACGGTCCAGTGCGGGTGCAAGTCACCTTGCCGGATGGCACGATCGACCAGATTGTTGTTGACCATGGGGCAGAGGTCACGCGTCAGAAACCCGGCGCGGCGCCCCAGTCCTGGGCGAGCCAAGCAGTCAAGCGGTCGTTCTGACGAGACTCGCGGCGTCTTGGGCCATCAAACCTACTTCAGTTCCTTGAGGTAGATGTTCTTGAACCACAGCGGCGTGCCGTGGTGCTGAAGCACGAGCGGTCCAGCTGGTTTTGTGAACGTGCACTCGAAGTTGTCGAGCACCAGTTCCCCGTTGAGATGCACGGTGACGAGCCCTTTTTCGAGTTTGATCTCAAAGTGGTTCCACTGGCCGCCGAGAGGAGGGCGATGAAGCTCAGCAATGCGACCGTCAGTGTTTTGCAGTTTGTCATGAGAGGTCCTTTCAGTGCGAGGTCCGATGGTTTCTGAGTTGAAGTGACGATTCGTAGATTTCCTGTGGCGGACGGTCGGCCTATTTCGGCACGGGGAGCACGATCATGGCGTTTTCCCGCAGCGAGATCTCGCCCGGCTTGCCGTTGAGCCGGTACTGGATCTTCAACTCCTTGGGAACCCCGGGGGCCGGATCGCCGCCCAAGCCCGCGTTGTAGCTGGTGCCTGGTAACACAATCACGGGGGAGTCGCGGGCATGCCGGCGAAGAATGTCGGTCACGTCCAAGCCGTCCGACGCAATCGTTTTTCCCGAGGCGATCAGGGCCGCGGTGTCGCCGCGGTCGGTCAGGACGAGGATCAACAGGGCCTGGCGCTGGGGTGTCGCCTGCGAGAGTTCGGCCGCCACCGCCTCGGTCGCCTCGCGGCCGGCAAGCTCCCGGGCAACACGCAGTCCGATCGCAGACCGGGCCTTGTCCGGCGACTTTGGCTGCTCGACCAGCAGCGGCACCGTGATCGCCGCCGCCTGGAGTGCGGTGGTCAAGAACCGTCGTCGAAAAAAGTGGGTTACATGTCGAGCCATGTTCAACTCCTGTCGCTCCCCGCCGCGCAGATGATGCATCGA
>JBDKTH010000961.1:0-1537 GCA_039680305.1 Thermoguttaceae bacterium
GTCGTCGACCTGAAGGTCGGCGAGTCGCAGGAGGTGGAACTGCCCAATGGGAAGAAGGTCGTGGTCAAGCTTCTTGGCGTCAAAGACCGCCGGGATTCGCTCCGCGACGCGGTGCGCAAGGCGGAAGCCCAGGTCGAGGTCGATGGGCAAACGGTGTGGCTGACGTCGGCCAACTACGAGCTGCCCAAGACGGTCGGCAGCGTGCAGATCGACTGCCCGATCACCAAGGCGTATCTGGCCAACACGAGCAACCAGGTGTGGGCCCTGGACAAAGACGCCCGGCTGCGCCTGTGGCCGGCTGGCTCGCCGTTGTCGGCCGTTGAGTTCGTCTACCCGGCCCGGCAGCGATGGTTTGCCAGTTCCACGCAGATGGCCAACGAACCGGTGTACGTCGATGCGGGCGAACGGCCGAAGAACCGCAAGATCTACTATCACTATGGCCTGGACTTTGGCGGCTGCGAGGGGCTGATCGAGGTCGCGGCGGCCACCGAGGGGCTGGTCGTTTCCGCAGGCAAGGAAGCACTGCCCGGCTACAAGGGCACTCCGGTGAAGCCGCGTTACGACGTGATTTATGTCCTCGACAACCAGGGCTGGTACTACCGTTACAGCCACCTGTACGCGATCGACGACACGATCCGGCCGGGCGTGAAGGTCAAGCCCGGCCGGCGTCTGGGGCTGTTGGGCAAGGAAGGCGGCAGCGGCGGCTGGTCGCACCTGCATTTTGACATCCACTGCCGGATGCCCAATGGCCAGTGGGGATGCCAGGAGGCGTATGCCTTGGTCTGGGAAGCCTATCGGAAAGAGCACCAGCCAAAGCTGATCGCCGTTGCCCGGCCGCATCAGGTGGCCTGGGTCGGCGAGAAGGTCGAGCTGGATGCGACGCGTTCTTGGAGCGCCTCGGGCAAGATCGCCCGCTATGACTGGGCATTCAACGATGGCACGACCGCCGAGGGGGCCCGGGTGGAACGGGTCTACTCGAAGCCCGGATACTACAGCGAAGTGCTCAAGATCACCGACTCTGCCGGGCAGGTGGACTACGATTTCGCGATCGTGCATGTCCATGATAGCAAGCACCCCGAGCAGGTCCCCCCAACGATCAACATCGCATACTCACCAACGCAGGGCATCAAGCCGAACGAGGCGATCACGTTCAAAGCCCGCACGTTTGCCACGACCGACGGCGAAGAGACCTGGGACTTTGGCGACGGCAGCCCGAAGATCACGACCCGGTCGGACGGCAACGTCAAGCAGTTGGCCAAGGACGGCTATGCGGTCACCTCCCACCGATTTGGGAAACCGGGCCACTACCTGGTCCGCATCGAGCGCACCGACCGGCTGGGGCAGAGGGCGGTGGGGTATGTGAGGGTGGAAATAAATGCAGAATGATGAATGCAGAATGATGAATGATGAATAGAAGGGGGGCGGCGTGTGGTCTGGGTGGAATGTGCCGTGTAGGATGGATGGGAGCGGACGGTTTTGTTCGGATCCGGGCGCTGGGGGAATTGTGGAATCGTGGCCCCCAAGAAGGTATGCTTTG
>JBDKTH010000987.1:0-10894 GCA_039680305.1 Thermoguttaceae bacterium
GTGGGGTTTCATCTTCTGTAGGAGGATGGAAACCATGAAATCGGCACCGGTCATCACTTTGTCGGACTCGGAACGAAAGACCTTGGAGACGTGGTCGCGGGGGCGAAGTACCCAGGCACGTCGCGTGTTGCGTGCAAAGATTGTTCTTATGGCGGCTGAAGGTAAGACCAACGAGACGATTGCCGCCGAGTTGAATACCTCGAAGCCGACCGTCGGACGTTGGCGTAGTCGCTTCGCCGTGTTGCGCGTGGCGGGGATCGAAAAGGATGCTCCTCGTCCTGGTCGCACACCGGCCGTGTCTGCGGAGACCGTGGACTTGATCGTCCGCAAAACCACGCAGGAGAAACCTGAGGCGGCTACGCACTGGAGTACACGCACCATGGCCCAAGCCGTGGGCGTGAGCAAGGACACCGTGCAGCGTGTCTGGGCGGCACACGGTCTGAAGCCGCATTTGGTGAAGACCTTCAAGGTTTCCAACGACCCGCAGTTTGCCGAAAAACTGGAGGATGTCGTGGGACTGTATCTCAGCCCGCCGGAGCACGCCCTGGTGCTCAGTTGCGACGAGAAGACGCAGATTCAAGCTTTGGACCGCACACAGAAAGGTCTTCCGATCCATCCGGGGCGTTGCGGTACCATGACGCATGACTACAAGCGCAACGGTACGACCACGCTGTTTGCGGCGTTGGCGGTGGCCGAGGGCAAGGTCATCGGCACCTGCATGCAAAAGCATCGGCACCAAGAGTGGATCAAATTCCTCAAATTGATCGACGCCGAAACGCCGCCGGAGTTGGATTTGCATCTGATCGTGGACAACTATGCGACCCACAAGCATCCGAAGGTCCAGGCGTGGCTGAAGCGGCACAAGCGTTTCCACATCCACTTCACACCCACCAGCAGTTCGTGGCTGAACCTGGTCGAACGCTGGTTCCGCGAGATCACGGATCATCGCATTCGCCGCGGAACCTTCCGCAGCGTTGAGCAGTTGATCCAGGCGATTACCGAGTACATTCAGCATAACAATCAAACGCCCAAGCCGTTCGTTTGGACGGCCAAGGCCGACGAAATCCTGGCCAAAGTCCAACGCGCCAGGAAAACACTCGAAAAAACACAATCTGTGTGAGACACTACACTAGCCTCTCCTCGTCGGCGGTCAGGCTTGCTCGCTCTCGGCACAAGTGCCGAGGCTAAAAGAGGTTGCGACTGGCTCGATCACTCACGCGAAGGCGAAGCGGAGGTCGCTCCTTGGCTACGACGACTTGCCGCACCGGGGATGCCCCCATACGATAGCACGGGTCGGATCGGAGCGGCCCTCGACGGTCTCCATCGCAAGCACGTTCAGCTACTCTCGGGCTGCCCGAAGAGCAACTCGATGTACGGCTGATCCTCGGGATGCAGGAAGACATAGACGTGGTCGTCGGGCAGGATCACGGTGGTTCCCCGGGCAGCTACCACGTCCTCGCCACGCACGATCAGGACCACGGCGGCATCGACGGGGAACTGGAGTTGGGCCAGCGAAACCCCGCAGGCGGCCGCCGTGGGATCGATAAAGAACGACACGAGTTTGCCGTTCAGCGGCCGAGCGGCGTTGATCTCCAGTACGGCATTCGCGCGAGGCCGTTCGGACGCGGCCAGCCCGAGCCAATGAGTCACGGGACGAATGGTTGCGCCCGGCAGGAAGGCGCTGAGCACCACGATGAAGAAGACGATGTTGAAGACCTGCTCGGCCCCAGGAACCCCGGCCAGCACGGGGAAAGCGCCAAGGATAATCGGCACCGCGCCGCGCAATCCGATCCAGCCGATATAGGCGATCTCGCGATACGAGTAGCCCAGCGGAAGGAGGCAAAGGAGCACGGCTACCGGCCGGGCCACAAACGCCAGGAACAGGCCCACGCCCAGCCCGACCGGCGCGATCGGCAAGAGCCGCGACGGGAAGACCAGCAGCCCGAGCATGAGGAACAAGGCGATCTGGCTGATCCACGCCAGCGCTTCGTGGATTCGCGTCAGCCACGCCTGGTAGGGCAGCGTTGAATTGCCCAGCACGAGGGCCGTGGCATACACGCTCAAGAACCCGCTCCCATGCAGGAGGGTCGCGACCCCGAACGAAAGGAAGGCCAGGGCTAGCGTCAGGGCGGGGTAGAGGCCTGCCGTCGCCGGTCGAATCCAGGTGATCGTGCGAAGGCCCAGGTAGCCGAGGAGAAGGCCCACGACGGCCCCGACCGCCAGTTGCAAGGGCACGCTCAGCCACAAGGTCCAGGCAAGCGCATCGGGGGAAGTGGCCACCTCGATCACTGCCACCGTGAGGATGATCGCCATCGGATCGTTGACGCACGATTCGACCTCCAGGGTGTGGCCTACCCGGGGCCGGAGACGAAGTCCGCCGCCGCGCAGCACGGCCAGGACGGCTGCGGCATCGGTAGACGAGACCACGGCGCCGAGCAACAGGGCCTCGGTCCACGAAAGCCCGAGAACGCGGGCACAACCGGCCACGAGCGCCGCGGTCACTCCCACGCCGAAGGTCGCAAGAACGCCCGCAGGGAGTATGACGCGCCGCACGGCCGCCAGCGGCGTATTCAGCCCGCCGTCAAACAGGATCAGCACGAGGTAGACAATACCCACGCGCACGGCAAACGCGTAATTGTCAAAGGCGATCCGCCCGATGCCCTCCGAGCCGCCGAGCATCCCCAACACGAGAAACAGCAGGACAATCGGAATCCCCAAGCGATCGATGTTGCGACTGAACAGCACACTGAATGCCACGAGCAGGCCAAGCACCGCCAGGAGTATCGCGGTCCCTTGGGGTTCGAGCACAGCAAAAACCATGAACACCTCCCGGGGCAGGCAGACTTTCAAGACGTAATGTCCCGCGGGCGACTCGACCGTCTGAGGGCTTCTGTGTTTGGACCTCGTCAGTATAACACACCCGCCCAGCGGTGAGACGTAACCGCCCGCCGGAGGAGGGCCCGCAGAACCGATCGGTTTCGACTGGTTGAAAGAAACCTGGCGAGCCGATTCTAACGAAAGTACCGAGTGTAATAATACGTCAAGCTCGACGTGAAAGTCGGGCTGCGTAGAGGGCTGGAGGGTCCTGGCGGCCGTCCACCGCGGGTCGCTCATCCCCTATGATCATCCAACGCATACCCCTTGGAATCGTTCTCGTGCTGGCGATCGGCCCTTGGGCGGCAGCCCTCCGGGCGGAAACGCTCGACGAGGCCTGGGGCCGCGCGCTGGCGGTCAGCGATCGGCTGGGCGCGAGCCGTGAGAAGGTCGCCTCAGCCGAGTGGAGTCGCACGGCCGCTGGCGGGGCCCGGCTTCCGGCGGTGATGAATGCGACGGGCTACAATTTCTTGTCCGACACGCCGACCGCCAACATCGCAATTCCCAACCTCCCGCCCCTCGGCCTGCCTTTAGTGGAAAAGGAGTTCCTGGCCAGTACGACCATGGCGGTCATGCCGCTCTATACGGGCGGCCGGATCATGAACATGATCGACGCGGCCGATTGCCAGGTCAACGCGGCCGTCCAAGAGCAGCACCGCACGGCGCTCGACGTCAAGCTCGACATGGCAACCGCTTATACACTCGTGCTCTATGCCAGGCGGGGCACCGAGGTCGCGGACATGAACGTGACCAGCCTCCAGTCGCACGCACACGACGTGAAGCAAATGCTCGATCAGGAGCTGGTGGCACGGAACACGCTCTTGGCCGCGCAGGTCTCGCTGGCCAATGCGAGACAAAAGGCTTTCCAGGCGGCGAACAACTTGGACGCGGCCAAGGCGACCTACAACCGGCTGCTCTGCCGCGCGTTGGACTCGCCCGTGGAACTTGACGAATTGCAGGTGCCGCCGCTTTCCGGCGATCTGCAGCCGTTGACCGAGATGGCGATGAACCTGCGCCCGGAACTGGCCGAACTGGCCGCGCAGGCGAGTGCACTGCAGTCGAAAGCCGCCAGTGTCCGGGCCGAGAATCTGCCCCAGTTGGGCGTGGGCGGCGGCTACACCTACCTGGAGAACCGCAGCCTCGATCCCGAGGGCATCTGGTCGCTCACCTTCGGCATGGAGTGGAAGCCGCTGGACGGCGGCGTCACCCGGGCCAAAGGCAAAGCCCTGGAGCACGACGCCTCGGCGGTCGCCCGGCTCCGCGCCGATACCGCTTCGGCCATCGCCTTGCAGGTGCGCAAGACGTGGCTCGACGAGCAGGAAAGCCGCCGGCGGGTCGACGTGGCCAAGCAGGCGATCCAGCAGGCCGAAGAAAACCTCCGGGTCACGCGGGATCGCTTCAAACACGGGGCAGGCACGAACACCGAAGTGCTCGACGCCGAGACCCTCCGCACCCAAGCCTACACCAACTTCTACGGCGCCCTCTACGACGCCGTCTTGGCTACGTTTCGACTCCGTCGCGCTGTTGGCAACCTCTGATGTTTCACGCAAAGACGTAAAGGCGCAAAGAGAAGTCACTCAAGGGATGTGCCACGGAAGGCACTGGCGACACCCGGCAAGGGAATCCATCCAGACCAGCGATGCGGAAGCGTCCCGAGCGGCGGCCACCCCGCCGCGACGACCTTCCACCCAAGCGAGGTGTGTCCGTCGTGTTACGTAGCTTGCATCCCCTCAACCTGTTGCACAAAACCGGTTCCTTTCGAGACGCGGTGTCTCTCCGGTTCTGAAGACAGGTTCTCCTGCCTTTTTGTGACTCCCTTGGGCCTTTTCTTCGCGTCTTTACGCCTTTGCGTGGAACGTCGCCCCATGCCACCTGGGCAAAGGGCGACCGGATGGAACCCTTTCTTCACGGGGCCTCGCCGAAAATGGGTCCGCGATCAGCCGGGCAGGCGACCATTTTTCCGGAGAATCTTCCTCCCCCCCGACGATGGATGACGCGGGGAATCCTGGAGGACCATGGGACTTCCCACCAATCGGGTGCGTTGCGGGCCTTGTAGTCCTGAAATAGGATGGAGAGGCTGGTCCGCTATCGGGCCCGCGGCCGGTTTTCGACACCCTGAGTCACTCCCTTGCACGAATTTTGTTCCGATGAGTGAGCCATCCGCTGAACAAGTTGCTCAGCGTGTCTTCGATCTGGGACTGCTGGATGAGGTTCAGTTTCAGCAGGTCCGGGCCGAGGTGACACGCGATATGGGGCTCGACGCCCTGGTGCAGCTCCTCGTCCGCCGCGAATTCCTGACGAACTACCAGGTCGAACGCCTGCTCAAGGGAGAACGCACCGGCTTCTTCTTTGGCGACTACAAGGTCCTGTATCTGGTTGGCACGGGCTCCTTCGCTCGGGTGTATCGCGCGGTCCATCGGCAGTCTGGGCAGGTCGTGGCCCTCAAAGTCCTCCGCCGCCGCTTTAGCAACGATCCAGAGCAATACGGCCAGTTCGTGCGCGAGGGCGAGTTGGGCTGCACGCTCCGCCATCCCAACATCGTCCCGATCTACGAGGTCTTCTCGCAGGGGACGGTCCATTTTCTCGTGATGGAGTTCGTCGAAGGGCGGAGCCTGCGCGAGTTCATCAAGATCCGCAAGAAACTCGATCCGGTCGAGGCGACGCGGCTGGCGATCGACATCGCCAGCGGTATGAGCTACGCCTTCGAACGCGGCCTGACCCATCGCGATCTGAAGCTCAGCAACGTCCTCGTCTCGAGCCGGGGCCAGGCCAAGATCGTCGACTTCGGCCTGGCCGGCGTCGATAGTTCGGTCAACGAGGACAATCTCGGCGATCTGGGGAACGCCCGGACGATCGACTATGCCGCCTTGGAGCGGGCCACCGGCGTGCGTAAGGACGACCCTCGCAGCGATATCTATTTCCTCGGCTGCATGTACTACAACCTGCTCACCGGCAAGGCCCCGTTGGTCGATACCAAGGACCGGATGCAACGACTCAACAAGTCTCGCTTCCTGGAAATCGTGCCGATCGAGACCGAAGCTCCCTCGCTGCCGCACTTCCTCGGGTCGGTCGTCAACAAGATGATGATGTTCGACGTCAATCGGCGGTACCAGACGCCAGCCGCCGCGCTCACGGACCTGCGGGCGGCCGCGAAGCGGCTCGTCGAAGACCCCACTGGGAGCAGCGAAGGCCAGCGCGAACGTGACCGGCTCTCGGCGATGGTGGCCGCCGAGGACCAGCAAGCGATCATGATCGTCGAGTCGAACAGTCGGATGCAGGACGTCTTCCGCGATTCGTTCAAGAAGGCTGGCTACCGGGTGCTGCTGACCAGCGACCCGGAACGAGCCCTGTTGCGGTTCCAACAGGAAAACCGCGTGGCCGACTGCGTGATCTTCAATGCTCAGGAACTCGGCGAAGCGGCCTTGACGGCCTACAATCGCTTCGTTGACGAACAAAAGGCCTCGCTGGTGCCCGCCATCTTGCTGCTCGACACAAACCAGCGGGGTTGGAAGAAGACGGCCAAGACCTCCCCCCGCCACGTCGTCCTGGCCATGCCCCTCACCATGAAACAGCTCCAGGGGGTGTTGACCAAGCTCACCTCGCAGGAAGAGGCCGGCAGCGAGCCACCGACGCAGCAGACCCCGTAGCCCCCGCCTCCGGTCGCTTGCGACCGGGCTACAGCCGGCAACATGCCGGTCAGACGAGCCGCGCTTCGTTGCGGTAGTCGGTCGGCCAGCAGCCGACGTGCTGGCGAAACGCGCGGCTGAACGAGGCGGAGGTCGTATAGCCACAACCCCGGGCGATCGCGGCGATCGACGTCGGTCCGGTGAGCAGGTTGCGGGCCATCTGCATGCGCACGGCGGTCAACTCCTCGTGCACAGTCCGTCCCAGGACGTCGGCGAAGCGGCGGTCGAGCGTGCGCCGCGAGATGTCCAGGGCCCGGGCGATGTGCTTGATGCCGATCGACTCCCCCGCGTGCTCGCGAATGAAGCGGACGGCCGCCTTGACCATCGCGTCGTCCACGGCCAGCATATCGGTCGAGGCCCGCACTTCGACGCCAGTCGGCAAGACCCTTTGGAACGGCTCCCGAATCGCCCGGCCAGCCATGGCCTGATCGAGCATCTCGGCGGCTTGAAAACCGAGCCGGTGAATTGGTAAACTGATGCTGGAAAGGCTCGGCCAGCTCACCTCGCACATCAATTCGTCGTTGCCAATTCCCAACACGGCGATCTGGGCGGGGACCGACAGGCCGCCCCAGCGACAGGCGGTCAACAGGCGTTCGCCCAGGCTGTCGTCGTAGGCCAGGACCCCAACCGGCTTGGGGAGTCCTTGGAGCCAGCGGATCAACGGTTCGATGCGGGATTCGCCCTCGTGGACGCCCTGGGCAAAGGCGTGAAGCTTGTGTCCCCGGGGAGCCAGATGGGCAGCGAAAGAGTCGTGACGCTCGCACGAGGAAATCGGGCCGCGCACGCCACAGTAGGCGAAATGTTCAAGTCCCAGTCCAAGGAAATGCTCGGCGGCCAACCGGCCGATCCCATCGGGATCCAGACTGACGACCATCGGCACTTCGACGTCGCCGATGGCCGTGTCGACCAGCGGCACCGCCAGGCGATGCGCCGCCTCGGCGAGCCACCGATTGGCGATATAGGCGATGATCCCGGCCGGTCGCAGCCGGACGACTTCCTGAGCCGCCTCGCGGCCACTGCGACGGATCAGCATCGTGCGCCAGCCCTGACGCTGGGCATACTGCGCTACCCCGTACAGCCGCTTGCGTCCGGACCCATCCCGCGTGTCGATGCAGACCGCCACGGCCTGCGAGGGTGGTGCGTGGCGATTCATTGGTGTCCCCCGTGGGTGCCGCCCCTGTGGCCGAAAACGTCATCCCAATGTCAAAATAGGTCATCGCCTCCCACCTGTCAACGGGGCTATGATAGAGGCGTTCCGAGCGGGTGTCCGCCTTCCGAGTCGGGCCGTGTCGGCCCGTTTCCGGGGCGACATGCCCCGGCTCAGAAAGCGACACGCCCTGACTCGGAGGGTTGCTCTGTTTCCATCGGACCGAAAAAGGATCGCACCAATGCACCACGTCACACACGGGATCATCCGGCGGCACGCGGCGGTTGGACTGATGACGCTCACGCTCTGGATTGCAGCCGACGGGCTTTTTGCAGCCGAGCGGTCGCGTAACCTGGCCGACTGGAAGACATGGCCCGTGGCCGGCGTGGAAACCAACCGCGTCCAGGCCGAGCCGGGCGACGATGGGTGGCTCGTCGTGCGAGCCCAGAAGGGACAGACCGGCTCCAAGAGTCTGCTCCGCCCTGAACAGATCGGCATCGGCCTGAAGCCGACCGAGGGGCTCTGGAATCTGGAAGCCTTCAACGAAATCGCCGTGTCGCTCCGCAACCTGGGCGATAAGCCGGTCCGCATCGCCCTGCGCGTCGACGATGATCAGGCCGTCGCACAACAGTACGGCCGCAAAGGCGCGGTGGCTTTCGTCGATCTCCCAACCGACAAGACGCCAAGACAATTGATCGTTCCCTTGGGCGGTGGGCAACCGTCGCCGTTGGCCGATAAGTTCTTCGGGATGCGATGGAATCCCCCCGAGTTCATCCGCCGTGGCACGGTTGACTGCCAGAAGATTGCCGCCGTGCGGGTGCTCCTGCAAGGAGCGCCGGCGGAGTGGATGGTCGCCGTGGGACCGGTCGTCGCGCAGGGCGAGACCCCTTGCGCTAAGGGCCTGACCTTCGAGAAGGTGTTCCCGCTGATCGACGAGTACGGCCAGTACATCCATCGCGACTGGCCGGAGAAGATCAAGTCGGATCAGGATCTGGCCGAACGGCTGGCCCGGGAAGAAAAAGACCTGACCGCCCACGGACGTCCCTCGGATTGGAACCAGTACGGCGGCTGGGCAGCGGGACCAAAGCTCAAGGCGACTGGCTCTTTCCGGGTCGAGAAGATCAACGGCTGGTGGTGGATGGTCGACCCGGAAGGCTGCCTGTTCTGGTCGCATGGGGTCGTGCGCGTCGGCACGCGGGTCCGCGTGGGAACCGTCTATCACGGCACGCCGATCACGGACCGCGAGTTCTACTTCCGCCTCCCGTCGAAGGACTCGCCGCTGGCGGCCTTTTTTGACACCGAGCCGCAGGCGACCGGGGGCTACTATGCCGGCAAAGAGGGCCACGCGGTCTACGACCATCTCGAAGCGAACCTGTTCCGCAAGTATGGGCCGGACTGGTCGAACGTCTACGCCCAGAAGGCCCAGCAGCGGCTGGCCAGTTGGGCATTGAATACGGTGGCCAACTCCTCCGATCCGGCCGTGTTCCGCATGCGCAAGACGCCCTACACGGCGGTCGTCTACTCCCTGCCGCTGGGCCGATCCGCCCATCGGATCCAGGGCTCCCAGGGCGGTTGGGGCGGGGCGCCCGATCCGTTTGATCCGGGCTTGCGAGAGGTCATGCGCAAGACGCTCCAGACGGAACTCAAAGAGGTGCTCAACGACCCGTGGTGCCTTGGCTTCTTCGTCGACAATGAGCTGCACTGGGGCGATACCTGCTACCTGGCCGCCAGCACGCTCGCCTCGCCGGCCGACCAGCCGGCCAAGAAGGCCTTCCTCGAGGAGTTGAAGAAAAAGTACGCAACGATCGAGAACCTCAACAAGGCCTGGGGCACGCAACATGCCACCTGGGATGCCCTGATGACGTCGACCGCCACGCCGGACCAGAAGAAGGACGCCGTGCGAGTCGATCTGGAGGCCTTCAGTCGGGCGATTCTCGAAGGCTATTTCCGCGCTTGCCGCGACTCGATTAAAGAGGCCTCCCCCAATCACCTCTACCTGGGCTGCCGCTTTGCTGGCTATGCGAACACGATGGTGATGGAGGCCGCCGCGAAGTATAGCGATGTGATCAGCATCAACCGCTACTCGGCCACGGTCGACGACCTTCACCTGCCGGCGGGCCTCGACCGGCCGATCGTCATCGGCGAGTTCTCCATGGGGGCGGTGGACCGCGGGATGTTCCATCCCGGGTGGCAGGCCCGGGCCGACCAGGCCGGACGCGCCCAGGGCTACTGCGAGTACGTCGAGAGTGCCCTGCGCAACCCGGCGATCATCGGCACCCATTGGTTCCAGTTCTACGACCAACCGACCACCGGCCGGTTCTGCGGCGAAAACATGAATTTCGGCCTCATCGACACTTGCGACACGCCCCACTGGGAAGTCATCAACGCCTGCCGAAAGATGGGCGCGGCGATGTACACGATTCGTACCAAAGCCAGCCAGGGGGCCAAGTGACACGCGTCCGGGACAGCGCAGCTTTCGTGAAACTGAGGCGACGTTTGTCCACCTGGTGATGGGAAATCGTTGTTCATTCTATTCTGACCTGTTCTGAGAGGGCCGGTGATGAAAGACGATTGGCGGTGATTGGTCCTTCAGAAGCCGAGCGGTTTTACGCTCGTGGAGCTTCTGATGATGGTAGCGATCATGGCGGGTTCCGAGTCTGTGCCTGGTATTGATGCTCGGCGGCTGCGGTGCGCGCGACACAACGCCGCGCTACGAGGTCTTGAGGTCTTCCGGAAGACGGTTCTGACTACGGAGAGGGGAAAGCAAGATGGCGGCAAGTCATGGGAAATGCTTCTTGATGGCGGCAGCCGTCAGTCTGTTATGCGGGGGCGTGTTCGCGCAAGAGGCCCAACGCATCACGATCCCGGCCGGTGAGTTACGGTGGGACGAGAAGGGATTCAGCCTCAGCCCGTCATGGCCGGAATGTCCTTCGAGCAGTGCGACGGGCGTTCCTTCTTGGAGGCTCATACTCGAGCCCGCACAGGGAAGCGAGGCGAAGGGGGATGTTCTCCTTGAGAGCCATCGCCAAACGCCTCCGAAGGTGACGGAGGCGAGCAACGAGCTGACCCTCAGCTACCCGACGCTGACCGATGGGAAGAATCGTCTGGAGATTGCCCTGACGCTAACGATCCGCGGCGCTGGCGATCGCTTCGAGATCGACGGGGAGATCCAGAACGGGACCAAAGA
>JBDKTH010000119.1:0-3942 GCA_039680305.1 Thermoguttaceae bacterium
AACCCCGAACCCCGAACCCCGAACCCCGAACCCTTCGATCGACGGAAAGCCTTTGCGAAGGCATTCACAATGTTTGAGGCCAGTAGCCCAGTTGTCCCGCCCAGGCTACCTTGTCTTCCCGGCAGCCATCGACCATAATCGAAACGCCGTTCGGGACGCCCTGGGCCCAAAGGCCGAGGGCCCTGCCGCAATTCCTGGGATCGAATTGCCATGAACATCGCATTGAGCCCGTTGGATCTGGCGCTGGTGGTGCTCTACCTGGTGAGCGTCACGCTGTTGGGGATTTGGTACAGCCGGGGCATCAAGTCGAGCGAGGACTACTTCCTGGCCGGACGGTCGTTGCCCTGGTGGGCGGCGGGCATGTCGCTGGTCGTCTCTGACATCGGCGCCAAGGACATGGTCGGCCTGGCCACCGACGGCTACCGCTATGGCCTGGTGATGATGAACTTCGACTTCCTCGGCTGCGCCTTCCCGGTGCTGGTGGCCGCCTTCCTCTTCATGCCGTTCTTCTGGATGGCCGGCGTCTACACGATCCCCGAATACCTCGGGCGCCGCTACAGCCCCAAGGTCCGCACGACCTTCGCCTTCCTTTGGGCCTTCTTCATGACCGGAACCGTGGGGACGATCTTCGTCAGCGCGGCGGCGATGTTCGAAGGCCTCATGGGCTGGGGCTTCTGGCTTTCCGTCGGCGTCACGGGCGTCCTCGTCGCCGCCTATACGACCACCGGCGGGCTCAAGGCCGTGGTGATCACCGACGCGATGTCATGCATCGTTCTCATCGCCGGCGCGGCCCTGATCTGCGTGCTCGGGCTGATCGAGGTCGGCGGATTCAGCGGCATGCAGGCCAAGATCGCCTCGCTGGATTGGACCAAGCATCATCTCCAGATGGTGCTTCCCGCCGATCATCCCGAATATCCCTGGCCTGCCGTGCTGCTCGGACTGGGATTCGTGCTCGGCCCTTCCTACTGGATCGGCAACCAGGCGATCGTGCAACGGACGCTGGGCACCAAGAGCCAGAACCAGGCCCGAGCCTCGTACCTCTTCTGCGCCCTGATCAAACTCGTCTTTCCCGTGCTGCTGGTCCTCCCTGGCCTGATCGCCGTGGCCATGTTCCACGAGGAACTCGGGGTGCCGGACGCCAACTGGACCGCCGGCAACCAGGTGCTGCCCAAGCTGCTGGTGCGACTGCTGGGGCCGGGCGTTTTGGGAATCGTGCTGGGGGCGTTCCTGGCGGGCGTCCTGTCCAACCTCGACTCGTACGTGAACTCGGCCAGCACGATGCTGGTGACCGACCTCTACCGGCCCCTCCGCCCGCACGCCACCGACAAGCACTGCCTGCGAGTCGGACGATGGCTCGTGGTCGTGTTGCTCAGCATCGGCGCGTTGGGCAGCTACTTCATCAAACCCTACTTTGGCTCGGTGTTCGAGGCCTTCCAGACGTTCATGACACTCTTCCAGGGCCCGCTCTTGGCCCTGCTGCTTTTGGGCATGCTCACCCGACGAGCGACCGCCGCGGGCGGCTATGCCGGGATGGTCATCGGCGTGGGCACGGCCGTGGTGATGCACGCCCAGCGGTTTCTGTTCGGCCGGGAGTACGCCGTATCGTTTCTCTGGGTCGCCTGGTGGTCGTTTGCCGCCGCCGTGGCCGGCACGATCCTCGTCAGCCTGCTCACCCGGCCCTATGACGACCAGCGTCTCCGCGGCCTGGTCTGCTGGCTTCCCCTTGAGGAGACCGACCAATGAGTCTCGTCACGCTGCCGATGCTTGCGAACCTCCTGGCCGACACCGCCGGCGGCCCTTGGGCCGGCAAACTGGCCTTTATGGGCGTGTTTGCCGCCGTTTTGATCTGGGTGTTGCTCATGCCCGCCCGATTCATCGGCCACGGCGACGAACCGCCCCCCTGGTGGAAGAACGCCCGTTTCTGGGCCGCGTTGATCGCGGTGATCGAGATCTGCGTCTATTACCGCTTTGGATAGAAGGCCGAGGAACGTTACTTCCGCTCGACCATGAACACCGAGTTGTCGGCGACGTTCAACAGCGGCTGATAGGGATCGCGGAACACGCAGCGAGACGGGCGGCCGGGATACCAGACCAATTGGATCGACACGGCCCAGGTTTCTTCGCCTTGGCCGCCGGAGCCGTGGCCTTCCTTGGGCAACAGATAGGCGAAGTTGTTTTCTAAGGACCAGTTCGTCCCCATCGGAACGGTCGTTTCCGCGCCGAAGAACACATCGCCGTTGCCGCTCATCCCGGCCCAAAGCCGCCCCTGGCCTCCGCCCGAGAAATGGCGGCGGTAGAAAAGGGCAAACAGGTCCTCGGGCTTGAGCGGTTGGGTCAGCCAGTTGGAGATCTTGACCGTGTCGCCGCCGACGTTATATGCCCCCCAGTAGCCAATCTCCCGCAGGTCGCCCAAGCGTAACGACGTCTCGCTGCGGATCTGCTTCAGGTCGGCCTTGTCGTAGTAGTCGTCGTGGAAGTAGTCGAAGACCGCGCCAGACTGGATGCCCCAATCCATCACCCGATGAAAATACCCGGCCGTCAGGAAGACCTGGTGCCGGGCGTCGGAATGCCCATCGAAGATCTGATCCCCCTTGAAGTTGCTGTGCGTCACCTGGGCGCCGAGTTGGTAGCCCAGGTCGTAGCCAAGAAGCGAAAACAGCGGCGCGCCGTAGTTCAGCCCTTCGTGGAACCCGAAGTTCCCATTGCGACCCAAGTCCGAAGGCCCTTTGAATCCGTGCACCCCGGCAAACACGGAGAACCGTCGAGCCCACTCGGGTCCCCACCAGGACGGATCGAGCGGTTCGCACCCCTCCTCCAAGACCAACTCGTCGTCTCCGAGGATACCGCTGGGCTCTCCCAGCGGCGGAAGCGGCTCACCCGCCAGAAACCCGTCCTCCACCACGGCCGGCTCCGGCGCGAACGAGAGATACTGCCGCAGCGCGGGATCGTAGACCAGCATCCGGCTCTCGACCGCGAGCGCTCGCCCGAAAGAAGCGCCCAGCAGCGCTGATGCGATGATCGCGATTACGGCGAGTCGCTTTGCCAAGCACATCCAGTCGCACCTCTCGCCGGGTTTCGGGGCCCACAAACACCCCAGAGCGTTTTGGGGCGGCCCAAAGAATACACGGAGGGGGGCCTAAAAGGAAAGAGCAGCCCGGGCCGATTCGCGGAACCGCACGGGGGCCCAAGAAACGCAAAGACCCCCGAGCTCTTGCGAACTCGAGGGTCTTCTTGTTTTAAATCCGGCAGCACCTACTCTCGCACTTGTGGTACTACCATCGGTCCTGGAAGCTTAACTACCGTGTTCGGGATGGGAACGGGTGTGGCCTTCCAGATGTCGCCACCGGAAAGGAACGGACGCCGCGGTCAAGCGACGTCCGCTCGTATATCAATTGGTTGTGGTAACATGGCTCGCATCAGAACGAGCCCACGCACGTCTCGGCTCCGAGGAGCCTTGGATACATGTGGCCAAGCATTCGTCCGTTAGTATCGGTTAGCTTAAAGCATTACTGCGCTTACACATCCGACCTATCAACCTGGTCGTCTTCCAGGGGACTTTCGGGTATTACCCTAACGAAACCTCATCTTGGAGAGGGCTTCACGCTTATATGCTTTCAGCGTTTATCCTTTCCGTACTTAGCTATCCAGCCGTGCCGCTAGCGCGACAA
Organism: Thermoguttaceae bacterium; assembly: GCA_039680305.1. Lineage (GTDB taxonomy): Bacteria > Planctomycetota > Planctomycetia > Pirellulales > Thermoguttaceae > JBDKTH01. The sequence goes on from JBDKTH010000119.1 coordinate 3,669, forward strand.
CTGGCACACCAGAGGTACGTCCTTCTAAATCCTCTCGTACTAAAGAAGAATCTCCTCAAGTTTCGTACGCCCACAGCAGATAGGGACCGACCTGTCTCACGACGGTCTGAACCCAGCTCACGTACCACTTTCATCGGCGAACAGCCGAACCCTTGGGAGCTTCTCCACCCCCAGGATGTGATGAGCCGACATCGAGGTGCCAAACCGCTCCGCCGCTATGGACGCTCGGGAGCGATAAGCCTGTTATCCCCAGAGTACCTTTTGTCTGATGAGC
>JBDKTH010000577.1:0-7500 GCA_039680305.1 Thermoguttaceae bacterium
AGTCAAGCTCGGCACCGCCCTACCTTACCGGTTGTGTTTGCCAAAACCCATTCGTGAATCTCTGTCAGTGAGTTATCGAAAGACGACGTAGAGCCCGACCATGACCAGCACCACGAGGCCTGCCAACACCCGATAATCGCCCAGTCCCGGCCAACCGGCCGAGCGCAGGGCATCCAGCGGGTCGGCCCAGTAGAGCCGCTGGGGATCCTCGTCCGGCAGCTTGGGCAGCAGATAGCTCAGGCTCACCTGCATGGCCACGCACGCGCAGAACATATAAAAGGCCATCATCATGAAGGGCGTTTCGTAGAAGAAGGGCCCAATCCAGGCGAAACGCTCCGGCTGCCAGGCGTGGAGCGTCTTCAGTCCGAACAGCACCACCCCCAAGGTGGACCCGAGCCACATCGTATACTTCGCGCTTCGGCCCGAGGCTTTCCCCCAAAACACCCCCAGGGTGAACACGCAGGTGATCGGCGGAGCCATGTGGGCGATCACGTCGTTGATGGCCGCAAAGATGCTCTCATAGAGGTCCAAGAGCGGCACCAGGGCAATGCCCAGCACGAACGACAGAAAAGTGGCCGTGCGCCCGATGATAACCAGCCGATGCTCGGGCGTGTCGGGCCTAAAGCGCTTCCAGAGGTCGTAACTGAAGAGCGTCGAGATGGAGTTCGCGGCGCTGGCCAGGTTGCCCATCAGGGCCGCCATCAACGCCGCCGCCATCACGCCGAACAGGCCGGTCGGCAGGAGGCTTTTGATCATCAGCCCGTACACCTCCTTGCTGTTCTCCACGGTGATCCCCGAAAGCGTCCCGCCTTTGAGGAGCACGTAGAAGATCAGCCCCGGCAGCACGAAGATGAACACCGGCAGGATCTTGATCACGGCGCAGAACAAAGGGCCGATCCGGGCGTGGTTCTCGTCCTTGGCGCCCAGCACTCGCTGGACGATCGTCTGGTCGGCACACCAATACCAGATTCCCAAGACTGGATACCCCAGGAAGATGGCGTACCAGGGGAACTCCTTTTCCACGTCGCCGGATCGCAACACCGAAAGGCGGATCGTCTCGTCGGTGTTTTGCAGGACTTGGACCATCTGGTCCCAGCCGCCGACTCGCGCGTAGGCGAACGCCGTGATGACCAGCGCGCCGACGATCAGCACGATCGCTTGGATCGTCTCGGTCATGACCACGGCCGCTAGCCCGCCCAAGACGGTGTAGAGGGCCGTCAGGCTGCAGATCATGAAGATGCAGGTCCATTTCTCGATGCCGAACACGCCGTGCAGCACGATCCAGCCCGAGGAGAGCGGAAAGGCGATGTGAAACACGATGGCCGCCGCCATCGACACCACGGCCAGCCAGTCGCGGCACGCGCGGCAGTAGCGTTTTTCCAGGAAATCGGGGAGCGTGGCCACCTTGGCACGGATATAGAAGGGCACGAAGAACAGCGACAACAGGACGAGGGTGAACCCGGCCATCCACTCGAAATTGCCCATCAGCAAGCCGCTGTCGTAGCCCGCCTGGGCGAGGCTCACCAGGTGCAGACAGGAGATGTTCGTGGCGAACAGGGCCAGGCCGATCGACGGCCAGCGCAGCGAGTGTGCCGCGAGAAAGTAACGGTTGCTCGCGCCCTCCTGCCTTCGCTTCAGGCCCGCATAGCAGCCGATGGCCACGATCCCCACGAGGTAAGCGGCGATGATCGCGAGGTCCAGACTTCCGATTTGCTCAGGCATCTACGTTATACTCCGCAATCGCCTCGAACATGGCCACGATGTTCTCGGGCGGGACTTCGGGCAGGATGTTGTGGATCGGGTTGAAGACGAATCCGCCGCCAGGGGCGAAGATCTCCAGCCGCTCGAGCACATGCCGCTTCACCTCGGCGGGCGAGCGGCGGTTGAGGATGTGTCGCGTGTCGCAGCCGCCGCCCCAGAAGGTGACGTCCCGGCCGAACTCCCGCTTGAGCCGCTCCGGTTCCATACCGCGGCAATTCGTCTGGACGGGATTGAGGATCTCGAAACCCGCCTCGATCAGGTCGGGGACCAATGCGGCGATCCCGCCGCAGGAGTGCAAAAAGACCCGCATGCTGCTGTGGCGGCGGATGTAGTCGCAGAGCGCTTGGTGACGCGGTGTGAACAGCTGCCGGTACATGGCCGGCGACATGAACGGCCCGCGGTCCATGCCCAGGTCGTCTCCCAATCGCACGATGTCGACAACGTCGCCCACGGCTCGGCACAGCTTTTCCAAAAAGGCCAGATGGCGTTCCATCAGGGCGTCCAGGAGCCGCTCGACGTCGGCCGGGGCACTGGCCAGGTCCATGAGAAACTGATCGAGTCGACGCAGGAACGATCCCCATTCAAACAGGTTGCAGCCGCCGGCGATGATCAAGGCCCGGTCGCTCGTGGCCCGGAGTTCCAGAGCCCGGGCACGCAACTCCTCCCAGAAACCGTCTTCCGCCGCATGGTCCCAGGGGCTGTGGACCATCGCGGCCCAAAGGACCTTGCCCATCGCCTGGTCGAGGTCGCGGAAGTCGGCCGGATAGCCGTCGACGTAAGGGAAGCAGGTCTGGTCGAAGAAGTGCCCTGTGGCCGGCATGGCGGCGATCCGGGTGCCGTCCGGCGCAAGCACCTCCCAGCCGCCGTCGGCCGCAAGCCGGGGATGAAACCACGCGGGAAGCAAAACCTCTTCCCCGCCCGGCAGCACCGCCTTGCACCACGACTGCGGCGTGCGATTGAACGCCCGGCCCACGTCGATCACGTCCACGCCGAAGTGATCGAGCACCACGTCGTCAGGCTGGGCGAGTTGCTGGACCACGTCATAAACCTTGGCCGGCCCGGCGCCCAGTCCCAGGTGGCGGACGAGGCGGTTGTAGGCGATGGCCGAGATGCCGGAACTCGGCGTGCCCCCCAGGTCGATCGGCACCCGGTCCGGATGGCGGTGATCAAGAGCGGCAAGCACGCGTTGGCGACGGAACATCGTCGTCGAACTCCTGGAAGGCATGACGTCGGCCTGGTTGCCATCCAACGTAGCAGGGCCACGCGGCAAGTCTATTCATATTTGCCTCATTTTGCTTTTCTCTTTGCCGCACCCGGGCAAGGGGCGAGTTGGCCGGCCGTTGCGGACCATGGGCAAGGATGCTACCGTGGACGTTGGCGGTTGCGCCGGACTTGCGGGGCTCATCGAATCGAAGGTGTTGGACGGAGGATTCTCCATGTCGTCGCTGCGCCACGTCATGCTGATCATCGAAACGTCGAAGGTCTACGGACGCGGACTCTTGGACGGCATCGGGCGCTACGCGATGGCCCACGGCCAATGGTCGCTGTACGTCGAAGAACGGGGGCTCGAGGAGGAGCCGTCGCGCCTGCTCCGCCGCTGGAAGGGCGACGGGATCATCTTCCGCAGCACGGGCCGGGCCATGGTCCAGGCCATTCGCCGCAAGGGCGTTCCCGCCGTGGATACGAACTCGGCCGTGGTTGGGCACGGCTTTCCCCTGGTCTACGCCGACGAGGACCGGATCGCCCAACTGGCCGTGACCCATTTTCTCGAACGCCAGTTCGAACATTTCGCGTTTTGCTCGATCGACCAATCGCGTTGGGTCCAATGGCGGCGGGAGGCCTATCTCCGCCATTTGGCCCGGCTGGGTCTGCCTGCCCACGTCATGGCCGGCGAGACGCTGGCCGAACTCACGTGGGAACAGCAACTCCGGCGCTTGGCGGCCTGGGTGACGGAGTTGCCCAAGCCGATCGGCGTGCTGGCGGCCAACGACGTGTGCGGAATGCGCCTGATCGCCGCCTGCCGCACGGTCGGTCTCCGCATTCCCGAGCAGGTGGCCGTGCTCGGGGTCGACAACGACGAGGTGCTTTGCCGGTTGACCTCTCCGCCCTTGTCGAGCATCGACCCGGGCGCCCCGACGATCGGCCACCGCGCCGCCGCATTGTTGGACGACCTGATGCGGGGCGCCGCTGCCGGGGCCGAGCCGATTTGGGTTCCTGCCCGCGGCGTGGTCACGCGTCAGTCGACTGACACCCTGGCGATCGAGGACGAGGATCTCGCCCGGGCGCTGAGCTTCATCCGCGAGCGGGCCTGCGAAGGGATCGGCGTGGAGGACGTTGTCGAGAACGTTGGGATCTCGCGGGCGACGCTGGAACGCAAGTTCGCCGCCTGCCTCAAGACCACGCCCCGGCAGGCGATCTTGCGCGTCCAGATGGAACGCGTCAAGTGCCTCCTGACCGAAACCACTTATTCGCTGGAAAAGATCGCCGGGTGGACGGGCTACAAGTCGCAGTCGCATCTGAGCGTGGCCTTCAAGCGGGAGTTCGGCCTCACCCCCGGCGAGTTTCGCAACGAAGCCTGCGGCGCCGGTGCACGGGAAGAACGGTCCCCGTCAGCCTTGGGGACGCGAAACGGCGCGGGCTCGCGCAGTTCGTCGGGGCGAACCTCCGTGTAGTGTAGTGTAGTGTCTCGGAAATGCCGGTACTTGTCCTGCGTAAGGCAGTCATGCCACCCAAAAATCACGATCTGCGCGAGACACTACACCAGCTGCTTCTCACCAACCTGATGAGTTTGACAATGAGATCGTAGCACTTCCAGGAGACCACGGAACACTAATCTGCACTAATCGACGCTAATCGTTGGTTGTTCTGAGAATTGTCGTGTGGTTGGGGATTGTTCCAGAAGAAGTCCAGTGATCTTCCTTGGCGTCCCGGAAATCCAGGAACAATCTGATTCGTCTTATCAGTGTTGATTAGTGAAGATTAGTGTTCCGTAGTCTCCCTGGAGTGCTACCGATCCTGTTTGCCAAATGTCACCCTACCGACTCGCCGCGAACCTCGGCGAGCCCGCCTTCTGGTACGGCTTGAGCGCCTCGAAGCGGTACTCGATCTCCGCGATTTCGTCCGGAGTCAGCTTCAGCTCCGAGAAGATGGGCTTCGCGGGGATGGCGTTGCGGGGCCCGTAGTGGCGTGAGACCATCGTCTTGAACACGCCGCGTTTCTTCCACAGGTACAACTGGGGGCCGCGCAACTCGCCGCCCGGAACGGTCACGCCCAGGTTGATCATCAGGAGGAACTTGCTATAGACGTCTCTCAAGGCCGCCGGGTCCGCGCCGCTTTGGTGGAGTTCCCAGATCCGGGCCAGCACGTCCGCGTAGATGGCGCGCTCGGTGATCAGGCCTTCGGAGCCGAGTCGCAACTCGTGGAGCCAGCCATGGCCGCCCCGGGCACTGAACACGCAGCGGATCGGCGGCTTCGCCGCGACCAGGGCACGCGTCCGCGCGATGACGTTCCCCGCTTCCTCTTTGATGTAGCCGAAGTGCGGAAACTCCTTGGCCAGCTCGACCATCAGCGGCACCGAGGGGATCGGCCCCTTGTAGGCGACGCCGCCGGTGGTCTGGAAGATCACCGGCCGCTTGGCCACCGCGCCGAGCGCCCGCCAGTACTGCCGCAGGTCGTCTTCCGTCTTGCCCGAATCCGGCGGCCGCGAGATGATCGCCGTCGGGGCGAGCTTCTCGACATGGCTGGCGAACATGAGCATCTCGTCCGTGTCCTTGCCCTGCACGCCGAGGCACAGCGCCGTTTTCATCCCGCGCGCCACGTTGGCCAGCACCTCCATGCCCTGGAGCTTTTCCTCCGTGGTCAACAGATCGACGCTGTCGCCCGACTGCGGCCAGATCATGCCTGACGAACCGCACCAGTTGACGTACCGCGCCTGGTTGGCCAGCGCCTCGAAATCCACGTCGCCCGAGGCCGTAAACGGTGTCGACAGAATCGGGAACGGCCCTCGAACCTTCGGGTCGGCGGGGGCCGCGTTGGCCGTCTGGCCCGCCCGTTGCTCTTGGCCCTGGAGGACCGTTCCGCTGCCGACGCCCAACGCGCCGGCCACCGCGGCCGTAAGGATCTGTCGTCTCGTGACGTGTAATTCTTTGGACATGATGTTCCTCTCTGATGAACGACGGCAGGCAAGTGGTTCGGGAATCCTGGCGGAATCCGAGCGCCAGCGGGGGCTATTCTACTTCGGCCGGCTGAACGGGGCAATCATGGACGAGAACACAGCCCGCGCATTGGCCGGGGGGATTTGTTACAATCGATCGGGTGCTACCGGTTCCTTCAGCCTACCCATTCCATCCAGGACAATCCCGATGGCCCGGATTCTGTCGTGCACGGTCGTGTTGTTGACTTTCGGCCTTTGGCCCATGTCTTCCCTGGCCGCCGAGCAGGTGGTGCAATCGCCGCGGCAGATTCCCACGGTCGCTGATGTCGACGTGGTCGTCGTGGGCAGCTCGAGCGGGGCGGTCGAGGCGGCCTGCGAAGCGGCCCGGCAGGGACGGCGGGTCTTCCTTTTGGCCCCCAGGCCATACCTCGGCGACGACCTCTGCGCGACGCTCCGTTTATGGCTCGAACCCGGTGAAGAGCCCCAATCGAAGCTGGCCGTCGCATGCTTCGGACGCGACCGCGTGACGACTCCCCTGCGGGTTAAAGCGGCGATGGACCAAGCCCTGTTGGCGGCCGGGGTTTCCTACCTGACCGGCTGCTACGTGACCGACGTGTTGCGCGACCGCGAAGGGGCTTTGGCGGGGATCGTGATGGCCAACCGCAGCGGTCGGCAGGCCGTCCGGGCGAAGGTCGTCATCGACGCCACTGGCCAGGCGGCGGTGGCGCGTCTGGCCGGCGCGGCGTTCCGCCCGTTTGTGCCGGGACCGCAGACCTTCCGCCGCGTCGTCATCGGTGGGCCGATGCGTGAAGGGGATGGCGTGTCGGCGGACAAGATGCCATTTACCTGCGACTTCACTGTGCAGAAGACGAAACGCAGCCTGAACGTGTACGAGTATACGCTCAGGATCGACCTGCCGGACGCCAGCCTCGCCTCCTTTCAGCGAGCCGAGCACCGGGCACGCGACTTGACCTACGCGCAAGGTTCGGAAGCCGCTTCCGAAGTTCTCTACCACGTTCCGTCCGACACGATCGTCGGCCAGAGGCGTCTGGAGACGTGGCCCGGCGCGGAGTCTGCCGACCTTGGCCCGTTTCGCACGAAGGACGTTGCCCGTCTCTACGTGTTGAACGCCTATGCCGACCTCGCCGGCAACGCCGCGGAAAAACTCTTGCGGCCGCTGGAGCTAATAACCATGGGCACGCGGATCGGCCGTGCGGCCGCCGAAGAGGCTCGCGCGACTCGGTCGGTGGACAGCGCCACCCTGCCCGACAACGCCGCCCCGGGCGACGCCGCGGTCGATGTGGGCGAGGAGACCATCCATCCCCGATCGCCGCTATCGCCCCCGGTCCAATCCGGTCGCCGCACGATGCCCGTTCTGGGGCGATACGACGTCGTGGTGGTCGGCGGGGGCACCTCGGGTTCGCCGGCCGGCATCGGCGCCGCGCGTAGCGGCGCCAAGACGCTGGTCGTCGAGTATCTGCACGAGTTGGGAGGCGTGGGCACGGCGGGGCTCATCGGAGCCTACTGGCACGGCGTGCGCAACGGCTACACGAAGTATGTCGACGAGCATGTCAACCCCGGCCGCA
>JBDKTH010000177.1:0-7581 GCA_039680305.1 Thermoguttaceae bacterium
TGTATCTGATCGCTCGGATGCACGTGCTCTTCACGCTCGCGCCGCCGGTGCAAACAACCGTGGCCGTTATCGGGGCCGTCACGCTCCTCCTGGCGGGCTTTAGCGCCTTGACCCAGTACGACCTGAAGCGGATCTTGGCCTATTCGACGATCAGCCAGATCGGCTACATGTTCCTGGCCCTGGGCGTCGGCGCGTGGTCGGCGGCGATTTTTCACTTCATGACGCACGCGTTCTTCAAAGCCCTCCTATTCCTGGGGGCGGGCGTGGTGATCCTGGCGATGCACGAGGAACACAACATCTTCAAGATGGGCGGCCTCCGACGCCAGCTTCCCCTGACCTTCTGGACGTTTCTGATCGGAGCCGCTTCGTTGGCCGCGGTGCCGCTGGTGACCGCCGGATTCTACAGCAAGGACCTGATCCTGCTGGAAAGCTGGGCATCGCCCTCGGGGAGCGTGTGGCTGTGGCTGGCGGGAATCGTTGGAGCCTTTTTGACCGCCCTTTACAGCTTCCGGATGGTGTTCGTCGCCTTTTTCGGTCGGCCGCGGCACGAGTTGGCCCATCGCCCAGGCTTGGCCATGGAGATCCCCCTGGTCGTGTTGGCGCTGCTTGCCTTCGCGGCCGGTTTCCTGGAAATGCCCGGCTTCCTCGGCCACGTGACGCTCCTGTCCGACTTCCTCCACGGCACATTTCCCTCGGCGCCGATTGCCGGGGAGCATACGGCGGCAGAGTGGTTGTCGCCCATCGTGGCCGGCCTTGTGGCCCTGCTGGGGATCTGGATCGCCTATGCCGTCTTCGTCCGCCATCCGCACTGGACCGAGGCGGCCAGCCGGACAGGGTGGCAGGGCGCGTTGCATCGCTTCTGGTTTATCGGCTGGGGTTTTGATTGGCTCTACGACCGTCTGTTTGTATGGCCCTACGTGGCCCTGGCCCACGCCAATCGCAACGACGCCGTGGATCTGGTCTATGACGCCACGGCGGATGTCAGTGAAGGCCTCTGGGAAACGCTCCGTAAAACCCAAACCGGACGACTCCGCTGGTACGCGGCCAGCGTGGCCCTCGGCGCCGTAGTCCTTATCGCGATCCTGGTACTCGTATGATCCTGATTGCCCTCATCCTGGTTCCGTTTGTGTGCGGGCTCCTGGCCTGGGGGCTGCGTCCCTGGGATCCTCGCTGGCCACGCTGGGTGTCGTTGGTCGGCCTGGCCATCACCCTGGCCTTGGCAATGATCATCTGGGGGCAGTCCCTGAACCGGGCGCCGACCGAGACTCGGCCGTGGCTCGTGGAGTTCAACCGGCCCTGGATCCCGCAGTTCGGCATTCAGTTTCACCTGGCTATCGACGGGCTGAGCCTGCTGTTGATCCTCCTGACGGCCTTTCTGGGGATCGTGGCCGTGGCGGCCTCGTGGACCGAGATTCGCCAACGGATCGGCCTGTTCCACTTCCACTTGATGTGGGTCTTGTCCGGGCTCATCGGCCTGTTCCTGTCGCTCGATCTGTTCCTGTTCTCGTTCTTCTGGGAAATGATGCTCGTACCGATGTACTTCCTGATCGCCCTGTGGGGACACGAGAATCGAGTGTACGCGGCGATCAAGTTCTTCTTGTTCACCCAACTGAGCGGCCTGCTGATGTTCCTGGCGATCATCGGCCTGTATATCCTCCACGGGAACGAGACGGGCATCTACACGTTTGAGTATGCCGAACTGCTGGGCACGCCGATGGGTTCCGGAACGGCCATGCTCTTGATGCTCGGCTTCTTTGCCGCCTTTGCCGTAAAACTGCCAGCCGTGCCGGTGCACACCTGGCTTCCCGACGCTCACACCGAAGCCCCCACGGCCGGCAGCGTGATCCTGGCCGGGCTGCTGCTGAAGACGGGGGCCTACGGCCTGCTCAGGTTCGTCGTCCCGCTCTTCCCCGGCGCCGCGGCCCAGTTCGCCCCGGTGGCCATGGCCCTGGCGGTCGTCGGGATTCTCTACGGAGCCCTGTTGGCCTTTGCCCAGAACGACTTCAAACGGCTGGTGGCCTACACGAGCGTCAGTCACATGGGGTTCGTTCTGCTCGGCGTGTTCGCTTGGGACGAGTTGGCCCTCCAGGGCGTGATGCTCCAAATCCTCGCGCACGGGCTGAGCACCGGGGCTCTGTTCGTCCTGGCCGGGATCATCCAGGAGCGAATCCATACACGCGAGATGAGCCACATGGGAGGGCTGTGGACCGAGACGCCCCGTATGGGCGGCGTGGCGATGTTCTTTGCGATGGCCTCGCTGGGCCTGCCCGGGCTGGCCAACTTCGTGGGCGAGTTCCTCGTGCTGGTGGGCACGTACCGCGTGAGCGTCGCGGCCACCGTCTTCGCCTCGCTTGGCCTGATCCTCTCGACGATCTACTCCTTGTGGTTCATCCAGTTGATCTTCCATGGCCGCCCACGCACAGAGTGGCACATGGCGGATCTCAATGCGAGAGAAGCAACCGTGTTCGGCCTGATGATGGCGGCGGTCGTGTGGCTGGGGGTCTATCCGCATCCCATCCTGGCCACCTTCCAGCCGTCGCTCGGGACCTTGCAGCAGAACGCAGCAGGACGCGTTGACGCCGTGGCCACGCTCCAGGGAGGTGACCGATGACCTCTGCCGATCTGTTGGCCCTGCTCCCGTTCTTGGTGGTTGGTGGCGCCGCGGTGATCGTCATGCTGGCAATCGCCTTTTATCGGAATTATCGGTTGACGGTGGTCCTGACCGGGCTGGGCCTGGCGATTGCATTGGGCACCCTGCCGATCGTCGACCTAGTGGTTCCGCGTCAGGTCACCCCCTTGGTGGTGATCGATGCTTACGCCCTGTTCTTCCTCGGGGCGATCTTCGCGGCCACCCTGGCCGTGACCGTGCTCGCTTACGACTACATCCGCCCTCGTACAGGACGGCGGGAAGAATTCTACCTGCTGTTGCTCCTGGCGACGTTTGGGGCGGCGGTCCTCGTCACGAGCACCCATTTCGCCTCGTTCTTCCTGGGGCTCGAGATCCTCAGTGTATCGCTCTACGCCTTGATCGCTTACGAACGGGAGAACCTGTTGGCGATCGAGGCGGCAGTCAAATACCTGGTGCTCGCCGGCTCTTCGTCGGCCTTCCTGCTCTTGGGCATGGCCCTGGTCTACGGCGAGTTGGGCACGATGGAATTTGCCCGGATCGCGACGCTGCATGTGGCCGGTCGAGCGTCGCTGGCGATCCTCGGGGCCGGATTGGCATTGATCCTGGTGGGCATCGGGTTCAAGTTGGCCCTGGTCCCCTTCCATCTTTGGACGCCCGACGTGTATCAAGGGGCCTCGGCGCCGGTGGCGGCCTATATCGCCAGCGTGTCGAAGGGAGCGATGTTCGCCCTGCTGCTCCGCTACTTCAAACAGTTCGATCCAGTCATGGAACCCGGGGTGTTTGCCGTCTTCACCCTCCTGGCGATCCTCTCGATGTTCGTTGGCAACCTGCTGGCCTTGCTGCAAAACAATGTGAAGCGGCTCTTGGCCTATTCATCGATCACGCACATGGGGTACCTCCTCGTCGCGCTGCTGGCCAGCGGACCGCTGGCGGTCGATGCCGTGGCCTTCTACCTGGTCACGTACTTCATCACAATCATCGGCGCATTCGGCGTAGTGACGATGCTCTCCAGTCCGGGCCGCGAGGCCGACGGCTGGGACAACTACGTGGGATTAGCCTGGCGCCGGCCCTGGCTGGGCGCGGTCTTTACGGCCATGCTTCTCTCGCTGGCAGGGATTCCGCTGACGGCCGGTTTTGTGGGCAAGTTTTACCTTCTGACGGCAGGTGTCAACTCCAGCCTCTGGCTCCTGGCGATCCTGTTGGTCATCAATAGTACGATCGGACTCTTCTATTACCTGCGTGTGGTGGTGGCGATCTACGCCACGGCTCCCGCCCGGCCATTGGGCGAGCAAGCCGCCCCATCGGCCGCTCGCTCGACCATCGCTGGGTCATTCACCGGCGGTGTAGTGCTAGCGGTCCTCACCATCCTCCTCGTCTGGCTAGGGGTGTATCCAACACCATTGATTGGTATAATTGAATCAATGGTCGCACAGATCATGTAACTACTACGTGGCCGCCGGTCTTTGCCTCCTCTCTTTTCGCAAAGGCTGACGGCTGAAAGCTGGCCGCAAAGAGGCCTTATTCGCGGCTACAGACCGCATTAGGAGAGAGTTGCTTCATGGCGGCGTCGCCGAAACCGAAACCGAAGCAAGACGAAATCACACCGCCGAACAATTGGCGGTTTCTCTGGTGGTATCTCCCGCTCGTGCTCCTGGTGCTCTGGCTCTGGCAGGATCTGGCGCACCAGGCGACTGTCAAGACGATTCCCTACAGCCAGTTCAAGCAGTACCTGGCCCAGCGCGAAGTCGTCTCCGTTCAAGTCGGACAGAACGAAATCATGGGCAAGATCCAGCCCAAAGCCGCACCGTCCAAGCCCGAGGGGGCTAAGGAAGAGGCCAAAGCGACCGAGGCCCAACCGTTCACATTCCGCACGGTACGAGTCGAGGAACCCAAGCTCGTCGAAGAGTTGGATAAAGCCGGGGTGACCTATGACGGCATGCTTCCCGATTTCCTCTCCGACTTCCTCTACGCGTGGGTCTTGCCGATCGGTTTCATGGTCTTGCTGTGGATGTTCCTTTCCCGGCGGCTTCGCTCGGCAGGCGAGGCAGTGCTGAGTTTCGGCAAGAGCCGCGCCCGGGTCGTGGCCGACCGGGACACGGGCGTGCGGTTCGACGATGTGGCGGGGGCCGACGAGGCCAAGTACGAGTTGAAGGAAGTCGTCGATTTCCTGAAGAATCCCGATCGCTACAAGGCCCTGGGGGCCAATATCCCCAAGGGCGTGCTGCTAGTCGGCCTGCCCGGCACCGGAAAGACGCTCCTGGCCCGGGCCGTGGCGGGCGAGGCGGGCGTGCCGTTCTTCTCCCTGAGCGGCAGCGATTTCGTCGAGATGTTTGTCGGCGTCGGGGCGGCCCGGGTCCGCGACCTGTTCGAACAAGCCAAGGCCCAGGCCCCCTGCATCATCTTCATCGATGAACTCGATGCGATCGGCCGCGAACGAGGTGTCCACATTGGGGCGGGCAACGACGAACGCGAACAGACGCTCAACCAGTTGCTGGTCGAAATGGACGGTTTCGACGCCAATGTGGGTGTGATCATCCTGGCGGCCACGAACCGGCCAGAGGTGCTGGATCGCGCCCTGTTGCGCCCCGGACGCTTCGACCGTCAGGTGGTGATTGACCCGCCCGACCTCGACGGCCGAGCGGCGATTCTTAAGGTTCACGCACGCGGCAAGCCGCTGGCCGAGAATGTCGACCTGCGGCAAATCGCCCGCGGAACACCGGGGTTCTCCGGGGCGGATCTGGCCAATGCGCTCAACGAGGCCGCGCTGCTGGCAGCGCGTCGCAGTTCCAAGGTGATCACCCAAAAGGATCTGGAAGACGCCGTCGAAAAGGTCCTGGCCGGCCCGGAACGCAAGAGCCGTCGCCTGGACGAGGCCGAGAAACGCCGCGTGGCATATCATGAGGTTGGTCACGCCTTGGTTGCCGCCTACAGCGAGCATGCCGATCAGGTGCACAAGGTGAGCATCGTTCCGCGTGGCCGGGCTGCACTGGGCTACACGCTCCAGTTGCCCATCCAGGAACAATTCCTGCTGACCCAGTCGGAATTGTTCGATCGCATCAAGGGCCTGCTGGGCGGCCGGGCTTCGGAGGAAGTCGTCTACGACGAGGTGAGCACCGGCGCGGAGAACGACCTGGATCGGGCGACCACCCTGGCACGCCAGATGGTCTGTATGTATGGGATGAGCGATGCGGTCGGCCTGGTTCATTGCGCCAAGCGTCCGGCAATGTTCCTGCCGGGGGATGACGTCACCACGCAGAACGATTGCAGTCCCGAGACGGCCCGCCAGATCGACGCCGAGGTCAAGCGAATCCTCGACGAGGCCTATGAGCAGGCCAAGAAGATCCTCACCGACCATCGCGACCAGCTGGACCTGGTGGCCCGAGAACTGTTCCAGCGTGAGACGCTCGACGCCGCGACGTTTGCCAAGCTCATTGGCCGGCCGGTGCCGACGGAAAGCGGCGTGGACACCCTGGCTATGGAAGCGTGAGGCTGGCGGGATGGAAGTCGTTCTCGAACACGTCACGAAGGTCCATGCCAACCAAGTCACGGCGGTGGACGACTTGAACCTCACCGTGGCAGACGGCGAGTTGGTGGTGCTCGTCGGGCCATCGGGCTGCGGCAAGACGACGACGCTGCGTCTGATCGCCGGACTGGAAACGGCCACTGCGGGCACGATCCGCATCGGCCCACGTGTGGTCAACGACCTACCGCCCAAAGACCGCGACGTGGCCATGGTCTTTCAGAATCCGGCCCTCTATCCGCACCTGACCGTGTTCCAGAACCTGGCCTTTGCCCTGCGAATGCGAGGCACGCCGCGGCGGGAGATCGATGCGACCGTTCGCCGCGTAGCGGACCTGCTCGGAATCGGCCAGCTCTTGGATCGACAGCCGTGTGAACTTTCGGGCGGCGAGCGACAGCGGGTGGCGGTGGGACGAGCGATCGTGCGCCCGGCGTGCTGCTTCCTGTTCGATGAGCCGTTGTCGAGCCTTGACCCGGGCTTGCGGACTGAAATGCGAGGTGAGCTACGACGGCTTCATCGCGACCTCGACGCGACCACGCTCTATGTGACCCACGATCAAGAAGAAGCGATGACGCTCGGGAGCCGGGTGGTGGTGATGCGTGCCGGCCGGCTGCAACAGGTCGGTAGTCCGCTGGAAATCTACCAGGAGCCGGCAAACCGCTTCGTCGCCGGCTTTTTCGGCTTGCCTCCGATGAACTTCTGGGAAGGGACGCTCGCGTGGGACGAGGGACGACTATCGCTCGACGATGGGAGCTTGCGTCTGCCTCTGCCTGAGTGGGCGGCAGGAGAACTGGCCGGGGCCCGCAGCCGCCGGCTCACGCTGGGAATCCGGGCCGAGGATCTGCAGCTACAGCCGCTGAAGACGACGTCGGCGGTCGAGCTAACCGCGAGGGTCGTCGATGTCGAGACGCTCGGCGACCGGACTCACGTGCGGTTGGCCGTGGGGGCTCAGCCACTCGTCGCGCGATGGCGAAGCCACCTCGGCCTGACGCCGGGCACGACGACGAAGGTCTACGCCGATCTTGCCCAGGCCCATGTCTTTGACGCCGACGGCGCCGCATTGTCGCGCAGCCGGTCTTTCTCTTGAGATAGATCGTCGTGTGCGCGTGCCTCTGCTTGCCCGGAAGACCACCGAGGGCGTGCCTTACAGGATCAGCTGCTCGTGGATCGCTCGCAGGATCCCTTGGGCGACGTGGAGCTTGCTGCCCGAGAGGGTCGCGACGATCTTGCCGGTCCGGTTGAGGATCTCGACCTGAGTGTCGATCGCATTGATCGCCGTGGGACCATTGAGCACGATCAGATCGCAGTTCTTCTGTTCGAGCTTCTGCAACGCCCGCAGATGCGGGTCGCCGGTTTCCAGGGCGAAGGCGACGATCCATTGGCGGGTCTTCAGCGTGCCGAGTCGTGCGATGATATCCGGCGTTTCGACGAG
>JBDKTH010000991.1:0-5757 GCA_039680305.1 Thermoguttaceae bacterium
TGGAGGAAGACGAGTTCTTCCGGCGAAGCGGTCCACGACAGGCCATCCAGACCGGTCAGACGCACGGACACTTGATCGACCACCAACTGCGGAGCGACCAGCCGGCTGCCGTCACGGAAGCCCACGATCGCGCGAAGGCCGACCGGACGGGGACGCTGCACCAGGCCCGGGTTAAACACCAACGCACGGATGCGCTCGGTCTTCACGTCAACCGCGCCGACCTCGGTCGTCAGCTTTGCGGCGCTGTTGCGAATCGTCTCCAGCCGGCCGCTGAGCTGGTCGCCGTTGACGAGGATCACCTTGTCGGTGTTCCCTTCGGCCGAGGCGATCTGGTCGAGGAGTTGATCTCGTGCCTGCCTCTCGCCGGGCGGCTGGAAGACGATTCCGGCCACTCGTTCGACAGGCAGTTTCACCAGGCCAAACACCCCTGAATCCGCGGTGATCCGTTCTTTATCGGCTTCGACGACCTCCGCGACCACCAGGCTGCCATCGGCCAGGACCAGGAGCGGCTCATGGCCCATCTCGGCCGGCGCTCCCCACGCCACCAGATCTGCCGCCGGCAGCCAGCGCCGCTTGCCGTCCGTGAGGAAGGTGAGCTGCCACGACGCGTCCACGCCGGCTAAGACGGCCGGAAACGGCGAGTCGTCGACCAGAACGGCCATCGGCGTTTCCGCCGCCAGCGAGAAAGCGGCTCCGGAAAGCACGCACGTGACGCAGGAAAATAGGACGAGGTGATTCACAGCGGTTGTTTGATACGTGGTCGTTTAGCCGCGGCACTTGTGCCCGTGTTCGCGCGGCAGTGATGGTTCCACAATCAGTCTGGAACTCAATACGTCGTTATCTCTGGAAAATCGGCAAGTAGTTGTTCGGCACCTGCAGCACCAACAAGGCCACGCTCGTGGCAAAATCGACGGAGATGGGATCGATCCAAGAGCCGTCCTTTTGCTGTCGGGCGATGAGTTCATCACGGATGGCCGGGTACCAGACGGGCCAGTAGTCGCGGTCGGCGTGCCACATCGCCTGGATGGCGTAATAATGGCCGTAATAATAGTAGAGTTCCTGCCGGGCAACGCCTCGCTTCGGCTTGAACTGCATGAGGTACGCCAGCCCTTTGGTGATCTCCGGTCCCTCGTAGATCCCCGCGCTGTAGAGGGCCACCAAGGCTGCCGCGGAGCGGGCAAACGCGCTCTCGCCGCCCTGATGCGTGTACATGAAGCCGCCGTCGGGATTCTGGCAGCGTTTGACGTACTCGATGCTCCTGTCGACGGTGTCGCGGGGCACGTTGATGCCCGCATTCTTCGCCGCGCGAAGGGCCATCACCTCGCAGACGGTGACCGAGATGTCGGCGTCGAGTCGCTGCGGCTGGTAGCGCCAGCCGCCCTCTTTGTTCTGGCAATTGACGATCAACCGGACCGCCTTGGCAAGCTTCTCTCGCAACTCCGGCCTGGGCGACATGCCATAGCACTCGGCCAAGAACAGGGTGGCGAACCCGTGCCCATACATCGGACCATGGCTGGCCGTCGGCTGGTGCACAATGAAGCCGCTCTGCTGGGTGTTGGCCAGGAGGTAATCAATGCACCGCGAGACATTGGCGCCGTAGGGCCCTCGCTCGGGAGTGCTGCCGCTGGACAAGAAAGCCATTCCGGCCAGGGCGGTGATCGCCACATTCCCCCGGTAGCCGCCGGAGCCAAAGGAGCCGTCGGCACGCTGTTGCGCGGCCAGGAATTCGAGCCCCTGCTTGATCGCATGTTCGGTCGCCGGCGTGATCAGCGACGCGGCCCCTTTTTCCGAGCCAGTCTCCTGGGCCAAGGCCGGCCAAGGAGGAATGGCCAGGCAGACCGTGAGCCACAGCACGCCGTGCCACGTCGGCCGCTTCGATTTGCAGGCCTGAAAGTGCATGATGCTCATGGTATACCCACCCAGTCTTAAGTCTAGCATGCCGGTGCTATCGGGGGGTCTGCTGGTTGTGCAACCGCCCCGGCTCGGAGTTCCGCTCTCTACGGCTCCCTCCCCTGCTCTTCCGCCAGTCGCTTGAAATACGACTCGATCAACAGTTCATACTTCGGCAAGAATTCTTCCACCGGCAGTTCGAGCATCTGCTCGCGCTCACGCTCCGGCAGCTCGCCCCAGACCCGCTTGAGCACCTCGTTCATCTCGGCCATGTTGGGCCGATAGCCGCCGGGCTTTCCCGGCTGAGCTTTCGCCGTCTTCGGCGACTTCGGTTTCCCTTGGCCAGGAGTTTTAGGTGGCGACTGCGCGGACGACTGACGAGGAGCGGCCTCCTTCGAACTGGACTGGCCGCCCTTGCATTGCTGTTTCTGGCGGGCCGCTTTGAGGAGTTCGTCGAGGCGTGCAACGATTCCTGCCTGCAATTGCTGGGTCTTCTCGCCCGTCTCGGCTTTGCCAACAAGCCCTTGGACCTGTTGCATCTGCTGCGCAAGGTCCAGCATCGGATTCTCGTCTTCCGACACCGCCGCGTCGCCCAGCTCCCGGGTCAGCCGGCGTTTGAGTTCCTCGCGAGCTTTCTCTCCCTCGGGGGCCGCAGAACGCTTTACTTCGGGTTTCGCCTTGCGCATCTCCCGCTGGAGATCCGCGTCGATGGGATCGCTGTCGAGGTCCTCCAGGAGCTGTTGTTCGAGCGACCGCGAGGGCCCGGAGCCGGCCTGGCCCGCCTGGGGATCGGTTGCCAACGCCACAAGCAACGGCACTGCCGCCGCTAGGAACCACACGTTCGTTTTCATGGGGTATCCTCCTTTCCCGACGAAGGCTTCTGCCGGCCCTGGGCATCGTTGGGCTGCTCGTCCGGCGGAATCTCGCCCACTTCCGCCTCTTCCTCGGGCTGAATGAGGTTCAGGACCAGCTTCGCCAGACGACCTTGTTCTTCGCTGAGCGCAGCCGATTGACGTCGAATCTCGGCGCCTGGCAACGAGGCTTCGCGAGCCTGCTTGTCCAGTTCGCGAGTGCGACGGTTGACATCGTCCTGGAGCATGCGCAGCAGCTTTAGTTGCGCGTAGTTCCGGATCCCCTGACCCTGGGGCGCCTGTGCTTTGTTCCCTTGCCCGCTGCCGCCCGCTGAGCCGCTCTCGCCCGGACGTTCGTCGGGCGGGTCGGGTTTGAGGGCGTCGAGCAGTTGGCTGAGGCTGGTCAATGCGTTCTGCTGGGATTGCTGCGTAACGACGCCGGTCTGACGACGATCCAGCGAGGCCCCTGCCCTGCCCATTTCCCCGGCGGTCGCCTTGAGAACCAACTGGAAGACCTCGGCCGCCGACAAGTTGCCGGCCAGCGCCTGGGTCTCCCCTTGAAGGGTCTTTTGCTCTCTCGCCAGGTCGAAGAGGCTCGTGGTTTGAGCACGGGTCAGCTCGCCCTGGTTCTCACGCAACTGGTCGAGTCGGCGGGTCTCCTCAAGGGCCTTTTCCTGACGCTGGTAGGCCGCCTTCAGGGTGTCTTGAAGCTGCGCCAACTGCTCCACGGCCAACTCGGCATCCGTCTGCCGCCGCTTGTCGGCCAACTGCTTAGCCGCATCGGCGAGCATCTCTTTCGCCTGGTGAGCCTGGAACGAGGCTGCCTTTCCTTCGCCCTTTTCCGCGCTCTGGGACGCCTGACCCATTTTCGCCGCCGCCTGACGCGTGGTCTCGGCCGTGCGCTCGGCCAAGAGCCGCTCCAATCGCCGCATCATCCGCTCGGTCTCCTCGCGCAAAGCCTCCTGCTCCGTGGCCAGACGCTCCAAGTCGCGACGTTGCTGCGACTCGGCGCGCTCGGACGCCTGGTCCATCTGCTGCTGGATCGCCTCTTCGCGGTCGGCCAGTTGGGTCAGGTCGCGTTCGGCTTCACGCAGCTTCTTGGTCAGCCGGGCAAGCTCCGACTCGCGGCGGTTGGCCAGGATGTCGAGAATCTCTTGGAGGTTCTGAACCGCCTGCTTCTGCTGGCTGACGGCCTGGCCAATGCGGTTCTGCTCGACGCCTTCTCCGGCCGATCGCATCGTCACGCCAATGGCCAATTCCCGGGCGCGATTCAACGCATCGGCGACCGTCTCCGCGGCCATGGGATCGCTTTGACGCAACTGGCCGGCCGTCTCGTCCATGCCTTGCAGGAGGCGGTCGAGCTGTCTGGCGAGGTCCGACTGCTCGCGGGCGGCCACTTTCAAGTCGGCCACCTCCTGCGTGGTCAGGTCGCGAAGCTCCTTGGCCAGGGTGCGGCGGCCGATGTCCAGCGTGCGCCGCTGCAACTCCTCCTGGCTCCGAATCAACTGGCCAAGCTCGCGATGGAATCGCCGGTAGCTGTCCCAGCGGGCCAACTGGCCCAGCATCTGCTCGAGCGAGGCGATCACCTTGTCCTGCCCCTTGCCTGCGGAGGTGAGCGAGGCAAGGACCGGTGAGCCCTCGGGCGGCGGATCCTGCTGGATCTGGGCGGTCTTGATCGCCGAAGTCAGCTGGCGGCCGATTGCCGGCAACGGTTCGCCCCCGAGCCGGTCGATTTCCGCGAGCATTTCCGTCATGCGCCGCTGGACGTCGGGACTGTCGACCTTGTTGTTCGCCAGTTCGGCCAAGAGGCCGAGGATGTGCATCGCCACGCCGTCGGTCCGGCTGGTGAGCGTCTGGGTGACCTGACGCTGGTTGAGCTCGGCGCCACGCAGGCGGTCGAGGTCGAGCCGGTCGAGGCGGCCGATCTGGCCCGCGCGGATCTCCAAGGTGGCCACTTGCTGGCGGCTCTGTCGCTGCATCTGGAGCACCCGGTTCAACTCGGACAGGATGAACGCCTGACGCGAGGCGATGCGATCGGCCAGTTCCTCCCGCGTGATGACGGCCAGGCGGGCCGGCTCGCTCCGGCCGGTTTGCGGCTTGTAGTCGGTGGCCGTGGCGTGGAACACGACCTGAGTTCCGGGCGACAGTCCCAGCGGGGCCAGTTGCCACGCGTAGTCGACCCGGCGGGTCTCGCCCAGCTCACTCGTCCCAGAGAGTCCGCTGGCACGCGGCGCGACCTCCTTTGGGCCCGCGTGAAGCGACAGCGACGACTGGCCTTCCTTGTCGGAGCGGGTGATTTCCAACTCGACCCGGGCGACGGCCAGGTCGTCCTTGGCCATGACGCGGAGCGGGACCATGGCATCGGGCGTGACGAAGACGGTGCCGGTCGGTTGCTCAATCGAGACGGTCGGCGCGTTGTCGGGCACGACGCGAATTTCCCAACGGGCATCGCTCCCGCCGGTAAGTCTTTCCCGGTCGGTCAGCTTGAACCAGTAGGCTCCCGACTTCTCCAGGATCAACTCGGCGTCCGGCGGTCCGGGGATCGTGAAGCCGTGGCCGTCGCCCGTGATTTGGCCGGGGAACTCGCGACCATCTTCCAGGCAGAGAATGACCGAACTCAGCGGCTTGGTCGCCCGGCCGGTCAGGTTCACGCGGGTCCCCGCCAAGGCGCGGATGTGCCCGGTCGCCTTTTCCTTGGGCCAGCCCGTGTAAGGCGGCGGCAACAGCTCGATCGCCAGCGACTCCACGGCCGGCGGATCGACCACCTCGACCGGGATCCAGGGCATCGAACGATCGTCGCCTCCTTCCACACGGTAGGAGAACGGCCTGGTCACGTTTTCCCGCCGCGCCACCAGGGTATCGCCCAGCACGTGCAGCGGTTCGCTCTCCTCGATCATTCGGCCGTTGGCGTCTGTAAGGCGATAGTGGACCGTTGCCCGCTCGGGCAGTTTGGCTCCTTCGCGATCGACCACCTCGATCTCGAACGCCTGCCCCCGGGCGACCCGCTCCACACGCT
>JBDKTH010001293.1:0-3391 GCA_039680305.1 Thermoguttaceae bacterium
GAAGAGGACCAGATCGCGCCAAGAGGGGCTCTCGGCGTAGCGACGATCGTCGCCGTGGACTGGACGCCAACCCGAGGCGTCGGGCAGGAAGATGCTGGTCAGACGACGGGCGATCTCACAGGCCACCTGCTTCAGGTTCCGCATCTGGCCAGAACCGGTCGGACATTCCACCCGCAGGTCGTCTCCAAAGAAATGATGGTACCGTTCCAGGGCTTCAATCAGGAGATAGTTGACCGGCACCCAGATCGGCCCTCGCCAATTCGAGTTGCCGCCGAACAGTCCAGAATCCGATTCTCCCGGGAGGTCCGCGACTCGCTGCTCCTGGCCGCACAACCGGACCACGTAGGGATGATCCTGATGGACTCGCGACAGCGCCCGGATCCCATAAGGCGAGAGGAACTCCTTCTCGTCCAACAGATAACGCAACACACGCTCGAGGCGCTCCCGTGACGGAATGGCCAACAGGCGATGGCCGTGATTCGCCCCATCGCGCATCGTTTCCATATAGGAGATATGGCTCGCCAGGTCGGAGCGGTGTTTTAGGAACCACTCCATCCGCTTGCGGAACCCAGGCAGACGCTCGAGGGTTTCGTTCTCAAGCACTTCAACAGCGAAGAGCGGGACAAGACCGACCAGCGACCGGATCTGGAGTGCCATCGGGCGACCGTCCACCAGCAGCTGGTCATAGTAGAACCCGTCGGCCTCGTTCCAAAGGCCATCGCCACCCAAGCAGTTGATGGCATCGGCGATGTCCACGAAGTGTTCAAAGAACTTGGAGGCAATGTCCTCGTAGGTCGGGTCCTCCTGAGCCAGTTCCAACGCCATCGAGAGCATCGTCGCGCAATAGGAGGCCATCCAAGCGGTGCCGTCGGCCTGCTCCAGAGACTCGCCGTCCGGTAGCGGCTTCGAGCGGTCAAAGACGCCAATATTGTCCAGCCCGAGGAAACCGCCAGAAAACAGGTGCCGGCCGCGTGCATCCTTCCGATTGACCCACCACGTGAAATTGAGCAAGAGTTTGGTGAACACGCGGGCGAGAAACTGCCGATCCCGCTGCCCGCGGCATCCGGTGATCTTGTAGACGCGCCAGCACGCCCAGGCGTGGACCGGCGGGTTCACGTCACAGAGATCCCATTCGTAGGCCGGGACTTGGCCGTTCGGGTGCATGTACCACTCGCGCAGGAAAAGCTCCAACTGCCCCTTGGCGAACTCTGGATCGACCCGTGCCATGGCCACCATGTGAAAGGCCAGGTCCCACGCCGCATACCATGGGTACTCCCATTTGTCCGGCATGGAAATGACGTCACGATTGAACAGGTGAGGCCAGTCGTGATTGCGCCCGTGACGGTGTGCTTCCGGGGGCGGCGGCTGCTTGGGGTCGCCGCCCAGCCAGTCGCGGACCGCGTAATGATAGAATTGCTTACTCCACAACAGCCCCGCGTAGGCCTGCCGGGCCACACGCCGCTGCTCGGTGGACTGCTCCTCATAGCACGAATGCCGGGCCGCGTAGAATTCTTCGGCCTCACAAACGCGCTCGCGGAAAACGCGTTCAAACGCAACGCCAAAAGACTGTTCCGGGATCTGCTCCGCGGAAACAAGCCGCAGGCGTAGGGTGCTGTCGCCCGCCGCCGGCACCAGGAGCCGGTAGTGGGCCGCGGCCTTTGTGCCGAACCCGTTCGGGTTCACCGCACTCAGGTTGCCACGCACCAGATACTCGTGAAAGGCGTCCTTCGCATAGGGGGAACCGTTTCGTACCGCGTAGAGTCGCTCGGTATTTGTTTCGTTGTCCGTAAAGAGCCAGGTCGGTGGCTGCCCTTCGGGAGCGGCATCGGCCAGAAGCCGGAACTGTCCGAGCGTCGCGTGCTCCGCGGTCACCCCGCCCTTGGCGTCGGCGGCGATGCGCGGTTTGCTGTCGACGTCCTCCCCGTTGCTGCCCCAGGACCAGGTGTTGCGAAACCAGAGGGTGGGAAGCAGGTGCAGCACGGCCGGATCCGGGCCGCGATTCGTCACTGTCACTCGGATGAGGAGATCGTCAGGCGAGCCCTTGGCGTACTCGGCCAGGACGTCGAAGTACCGGTCCTCGTCGAACAGGCCCGTATCGATCAGCTCGAATTCCGGTTCGTGCTTGCCTCGACGCTGGTTCTCCTCGACCAGCCGTACATAGGGATACTCGGCTTGTGGATATTTGTAAAGCGCCTTCAGGTAGGAGTGGGTGGGCGTGCTGTCCAGGTAATAGTAGCACTCCTTCACGTCCTCCCCGTGGTTCCCTTCCGGGCCAGCGAGGCCGAACAATCGCTCTTTGAGAATCGGGTCTCGCTCGTTCCAGAGCGCCAGCGCGAAGCACAAGCGACATTCTCGGTCACAGATCCCCAGCAGGCCATCCTCACCCCAGCGGTACGCGCGGCTGCGGGCATGGTCGTGCGGAAAATACCGCCAGGGATCTCCCGACTCCGAGTAGTCCTCGCGGACCGTGCCCCATTGTCGCTCGGACAAGTACGGCCCCCACCGCTGCCAGTTCGCCGTGCGATCGTGGGACTGCTTCAGGCGAATCTCTTCACGGGTCACGTGCATTTCGCGTTTTCCTTCTCCCTCGTAAAGCCCCAGAACGGAAGACTTAGCCGCCCGCATCGAACCCCGGATAGAGCGTCATGCCGCCGTCGACGAAGATGCTGGCCCCGTGGACATAATCCGCGTGGTCCGAGGCCAGCCACACGGCCACCCGGCCGACGTCCTCCACCTCGCCAATCCGCTTGTAGGGGATCAGCCTGAGCAATTCCTGATACGCTTCCGGAGTTTCCCACGCCGGCCGGTTGATCGGCGTGCGAATCGCGCCGGGGCAGATGCTGTTGACGCGAATGCGATAGGGGGCCACTTCCTGGGCGATGCTTTTCATCAGAAGCATCACGCCTCCTTTCGACGCCGCGTAGTTCACGTGCCCGGCCCAGGGAATGACCTCATGCACCGAGCTGATGCAGATGATCTTGCCGGCGGCGCAGGAGATGTTCCTGACCACGCCGCGGCGTTTGAATTCCCGCACCGCTTCCCGGGCGCAGAGGAAGTATCCGGTCAGGTTCACGGCAAGGACCCGATTCCACTGGTCAAGCGTCATCTGGTCCAGAGGAGCGTCCAGCTGGAGCCCGGCATTGTTGACGAGGATGTCGATCGTCCCGAACTCGTCGAACATGCGACGGAACATTTCGCCCACCTCGTCCTCCTGCGATACGTCGGCCCGATGGGCATAGACGCGGCTGCCGCAGAGCCGGGCCTCCTCGACGACCTCCGTGGCGGCGTCCTCGTCAGAGTGGTAGTTGACCACCGTGTCCGCGCCGGCATGGGCCAAGGCGAGGGCGATTCCGCGGCCGATCCCGGAACTCGCCCCGGTCACCAGGGCCTT
>JBDKTH010000545.1:0-6121 GCA_039680305.1 Thermoguttaceae bacterium
C
This sequence comes from Thermoguttaceae bacterium, assembly GCA_039680305.1. Classification (GTDB taxonomy): domain Bacteria; phylum Planctomycetota; class Planctomycetia; order Pirellulales; family Thermoguttaceae; genus JBDKTH01. Next base: position 2 of record JBDKTH010000545.1, read on the forward strand.
GGCGATCAGCAGGAGAGCAACTCCAACGAGCCCTCGTTTGCTGGGAGATTCGACCGATGGCCCCAGCAGCGAAGCGGCTGTCAGGCCATGGGCATCACGCGTTCTCCCAAGAGCAACGAGCGGCGCCGTCCAAACCGGAGTTCTTCGCCGCGTGATAGTGCTCTTCATGGGGAGGATCTCTTCTTGCTGGCCCCTCTAACATAACCCGGTGCCTCCCCCGCAACAACCATGACAAGGCGGGGGAAGCCCGGGAGTGTTAGGGGTTCTGTGACAATGGTACACTATCGGTTTGCAGCGGCCTTCTTTGCACCACCGCGATTGGGGTGCCAGGCCGGTTCCACCAGCTCGGTATTCCACTTCTCCCAGGCCGTGGCCAGTTCTTTGACCTTCTGCGGCTCCTGCTCGGCGAGGTTCGTCTGTTCGCCGATGTCCTTGGTCACGTTGAACAACTGGGCTCCCGCCGTGGTCGCCTTGCCGCTGCGTTCCGAGAACTCGGCGCCGGCTCCCGGCGCCTTGACCAGTTTCCAGTCGCCGGAACGAATGGCAAGCTGTTGACCGAATCGCCAGTAGAGCGCGGTGTGCGGTGGCTCCTGGCGTTCCCCCTTGAGGTATGGCAGGAGGTCGACGCCATCGAGCTTCCACTCAGGCTTGGCGTCGACCCCTGCCGCCGCAAGGGACGTGGGCAGAATATCGAGCTGAATGACCGGGTGATCGTAGACCTTCCCGGCCGGGATGTGTCCCTCCCACTGCACGAGGAATGGCACGCGGATGCCCCCCTCCCAAGTCTGCGCCTTGAAGCCGCGGAGCGGACCGTTCCCCGAAGTCGTCTGCCGCGTCGGGCCGCCGTTGTCGCTGAGGAAGATCACCAGGGTGTTCTCCTCCAACTGGTGCTCCCGCAGCGTGGCCAGTACGGAACCGACGGCGTCGTCCAAGGCCGAGAGCATCGCGGCAAAGGTGCGGCGTTTCGGGTCTTCGATCTTCTCGAAACGGGCCGTATACTTGGCCGGCGCTTCCAGCGGCGAATGCACGGCGTTAAACGGCAAGTAGACAAACCACGGCTCCGCCTTGTGCCGCTCGATGAACGAGACGGCTTCCCTGGCGAAGGCTTCGGTTGTGTAATCGATGCTGTCCAGCGGTGTTGTCCCCCGGAGGATCGGATTGTGTGGATCGCTGGCCGCATCGAGATAATCGTGGGCGCCGCCGAGGAAGCCGAAGTATTCGTCGAAGCCCCGCTTGAGCGGATGAAATTCCGGCTGATATCCCAGGTGCGACTTGCCGAACATGCCGGTCACGTAACCGGCCGCCCTCAGCCGATCGGCAATGGTCGTCTCCTTCAACGAGAGGCCGAACTTGGCCGACGCGCCCTGGGCCGGCCCCGGATTGAACTCGTGCCCAAATCGCTCCTGATAGCGGCCGGTCACGAGGCCGGCGCGCGTCGGGCTGCAGTAGGGGCCCGAGACGTAGCCGCTCGTGAAACGCACGCCATTCTTGGCGATCGAATCAATGTTCGGCGTAGGGATTTCCGGATTGCCCTGGCAACTCAGCTCGCCGTAGCCCAGATCATCCGCGACGATTAGCAGAATGTTCGGCTTGCGCCCTGCTGCCTGGCCTGGGGTGGCGACGAGGAGCAAGAAAACCGAGGCCAATAACCAGGGAGCAACGCTCCACAACCTCACCGGCCCTCGAACCCGAGTCACATGGAGAGTCATTCGATCGCCTTTCTTCCGTTGGTGCATACTGAGGTAGAAACGAAGGGAATTCCCGCGACCCCATTTAGCAAGACACGTGCCAAAACGCACGACGCGACCTTCGTGCACTTTGCGGGATGCCTCACGCGGTCGCTGGTTCTTCCCGCAACTACCGCTGTGAGCCGAGGATCCTCCGATAATCGCTGGTCGGCGTATCTATGACGCAACGCTTCTGATTGTCAGCATGGTCTGCCCGCCACGGTTATCAGGCCCGAGGCATCCAGTGCGTATCAAGGCCGAGGCGTGCCTTGTGACGGGGGCCCGCCATATATGGGGACATTCCGATGGATCGGCGAGTCTTCGATGGACGCCGCGGAAGAGTCTCGCGTGGGGGGAGCAATTCTTGCCAGAACTGGGCACCGGCCGCGGACGACCGTGAGATATCACGGGCGGAGGCCGCTATGGGCCGTCAACCCGGCAAACTGTTCGGGCAGTACCGGAAGCACACAGCCAGATCGCCCTATTGCGACAGCGGTGTTCGTTGTCAAGTCGTGCCCCCTAGATTCGCCCCTGCAGCGGTGACGCACCTTATCTTGATCACCGCTGATTGGTCTCTTGATCGTCCTTAAGATACCTGATTTTGGAGGCTTGCGATGCCCGGCTATTGACCTTGGCCGCTACACGGCAAGCCCACCTCGGCCGGCTGATGCAGGAGGTCGGGTAAGGCCTCCACGAGCCTGTGGATCTCGTCCCGCACCTGCCGATTTCGACCATTGGCCCGAAATATCGACGCCCGCCTCCGCCATGACCCGAACCGCATCCGGGTGCAGGCCGTGCGGCACGATTCCGGCGGAATAGGCCTCGATCAAACCTGCCTTAAGATGGTGCATCCATCCTTCGGCCATCTGACTGCGACAAGAATTGCCGGTACACAGAAAGAGAACTCGTAACATCCGCGATACTCCAGATCATCCGATCATCCGTGTTCCCAGCGGGAATCAGAACTTGTGCCGGTTGGCGTCGTGTTTTTTCCCGCAGCAGGGACCTCAAGAAACGCGGCAGGCCGCGCACCGGGCGGCCTGCCGGAACAAGGAACGACACCACAAGCGACGACTACGGTTTGGCGGTGGCGGGCGACTTGGCCGAGGGACGTTGCGACGGGCCCCATAGCGGTGTCGCAAGTTCCTTGTTCCACGCCTGCCAGGCCGCATCGAGTTCCTGAACCTTCTCCGGATGCGCGGTGGCCAGATCCCAGGTTTCGCCCACGTCTTCCGCCACGTTGTAGAGTCTCGGGCTGGTGACGGTCGGCCAGCCCGACCTGGACGCGACGCCGCTTTCGGCGGTCTTCAAGTCGGCGTTGACGTCGTATTGGACAAGTTTCCAGTCGCCCTTGCGGATCGCCCGCTGTGGCCCCATACGCCAATACAGCGAGTCGTGGGGCGTGCCCAGCTGCGTCTCCTCGAGATAGGGAAGCAGGTTGACGCCATCGAGCTTCCAACTGGCCTTGGCCGGGACGCCCGCCGCGGCCAATGCCGTGGGCAGGACGTCGAGCTGGATCACCGGCTGCCTGTAAACTCTCCCCGCCGGGAGCTTTCCTTTCCACTGAAGGACGAACGGCACGTGGACGCCGCCTTCAAGGGTCGTCCGTTTCGAGCCACGCAGCGGAGCATTGCTCGATCCGTTGATGGTTGTCGTCGGCATGGTCGGGCCGCCGTTATCGCTAAAGAAGAAGATCAGCGTGTTCTCCTCCAGCCCGCTGGCGCGGAGTTTGTCCAGGACGCGTCCGACCGCCTCGTCCAGCGCGGACAGCATGGCGGCGTACGTGCGCCGCTGCTCATCCTGGATCGAGGCGAACCGCTTCAAGCGGGCGTCGGTCGCGTGCATTGGCGTGTGCACGGCGTTGAAGGCCAGGTAGAGGAAGAACGGGTGCGATTGGTGGCGGTCGATGAAGGACACGGCCTCGCGGGCAAAGGCATCGGTCAGGTATTCCTTCTCGACGACGGGGGAGTCGCCGCGAAAGATCGTCTGCGACTGCTCGGCAAAGTAGACATGGGCCCCGCCGTGGAAGCCGAAGAACTCGTCGAACCCCCGCTTCTGAGGCCGCAACTCCGGCGTCGCGCCGAGGTGCCACTTGCCCACTAGGCCCGTGGCGTAGCCGGCCGCCTTGAGCCGGTCGGCGATCGTCGTTTCACGCTTGGGCAAGCCGCGTTCGCCGGCCGGGTTGAACTCGTGGCCAAACCGCGTCTGGTACCGACCGGTTATCAGGCCGGCGCGGGTCGGGCTGCAGTACGGCCCCGAGACATAGCCATTGGTAAACCGCACTCCATTGGCGGCCAGCGAATCGACGTGTGGCGTCGGGATGTCCTTGCCGCCTTGGAAGCCGAGGTCGCCGTAGCCGAGATCGTCGGCCAGAAGGATCACGATGTTGGGTGGTTTGGCCGGCCCCGCGGCCGCACGGGCGTGTGTTGCAACGAACATCGCCATCGCCGCGCACACCCCGATCATCAAGAAGCGTCGCATAGAGGACTCCTGTTGCTGGAAGAACACCGTCGAGCGTTCGCGCCACGTTGGCCCGATGCACTGCGGATCGACACCGCGGCGAGCAGCTTTGCAAACAGTATGCCAAGCCCGGCGAAGCCGTCAACTCACGCGAAACCGGCAAATGGCCAGCGAGCAGGGCAGGGGACGTGAACGCTGGCCGCCAAATCTGCCGGTCAGATTTCGTGGCCCCCGGAAATCTCGCGGAAAACAGGGGCCTTCGCCAATCTGAGTCGCATCCAGATGAACTGCCTATGTACCCCAATTCACCACACACCCATTACCGATGCTGGCTGCGAATCCCCAGGAAAAAGCGAGAATCCTTATCGCGATCATGATCTTTGGAAAAGCCGTAAAATCTGTAGCAATAAGGACTTGCAGAATCCCGCCCGCAAAGCTAGACTGTGGAGCGTTCTATCGGTGCCGACCCGACTCCGGGAGGCCTTCTGATTGTCCGCGCTGCTGACTGGATCACCAGAGGGGCGCACGCGGGATCCACGGTCAATGAAGCTTGCGGCCCTTTCTCTGGGACACGTACCTGTCCTCGCCGCGGCGTGACCGGTTCTCACAAGGAGTTCTGTGATGTCCAGTACCATGATGTTCGAGCGGTCGGCGATGATGGGCACGACGGGAATGTCCGGCACGACGCCCATGGGGCAGATGTCCGGCATGCCGGCGATGGCGCCGGGGATGTGCATGGTTCCACACTGCACGATCACGATGGAGAAGTGCGCCGGCGGCATGAAGGTCAAATGCACCTGCGACGACGAGATGGCCGCGGCCATCTTGCAGCAGATGTGCAAGATGATGGCCGGCGGGATGTGTAGCCTGTTTTGCATGATGAATGGGATGATGATGTGCCAGTGCAACATGGCGATGTGCAACTGCCAGTGCACGATGATGGACAATGGCGTGTGCATCACCTGCACCAGCGGCGACAAAGCCTGCTGCGAGATGATCCAAGCCTGCTGCGATTGCCTCAGCGCCTGCATGAAGGCCGGCTGCATGTGCTGCGTCGCGTTCAACCAGATGCCCGTCTGCTGCGGTTGTTGCTGCTAAGCACGCGTCGGGAAGAGACCGCTGGCCGGTCCTTCCCCGCGTATTGAGGAAGACGCCGGCCCGGCCCGAAGGCCGGGGCGGACTGAGGTGCCCTATCGATGATGGACACGGGGCGGCCAAGTTCATGCCGCCTGGGCGAGGTGTTGGGCCTCGAATTGGTTGGGGCTGAGGTAACCGAGAGTGGCGTGACGCCGTTTGCTGTTGTAGAACATTTCGATGTAGAAGTAAATACTCCGCTTCGCTTCGTCGCGGGTGCGATAGCGAGAGCGGCCCACCCATTCCGCCTTGAGGCGGCCAAAGAAACTCTCGGCCGTGGCGTTGTCCCAGCAGTTGCCCCGACGGCTCATGCTCTGCGTGACTCGGAGGAAGGCCAGGCGGTCGCGGAAGGCCGTCGCGGCGTACTGGCTGCCGCGGTCGCTGTGGAAGAGCAACTCCGCGGTCGGGCGACGGTGGGCAATGGCCATGTTGAATGCCTCCAGCACGAGATCGACGCGCATGTGGTCCGCCATCGCCCAGCCGACGACCTTGCGGGAAAAGAGGTCGATCACCACGGCCACGTAGAGCCAGCCCTCCTCGGTGCGGACGTAGGTGATGTCGGAAACCCACTTCGCGTTCGGCCGCGTGGCCGTGAAATCGCGATCGAGAAGATTCTCGGCCACCGGCAGGTCGTGGTCGGAATCGGTGGTCGTGGGGACGAACCGCGGCGCGACGGTCGCGTGGAGCCCCTGGCGGGTGAGGGCTTTGCGCACCGTCTCCGGGCAACAGGGAACCCCTTCGGCCGCCAGTTGCTCCTGGACCTTGCGGTAGCCGACCGATCCATGGTTTTCCTCGAAGA
>JBDKTH010000537.1:0-6067 GCA_039680305.1 Thermoguttaceae bacterium
AGTGGTGTTCGAGAACACCGCGGTTTTACGCTGGTCGAACTGTTGGTGGTGATCGCCATCATCGGCATCCTGATCGGAATGCTCTTGCCGGCCGTGCAGGCGGCGAGGGAGGCCGCGCGGCGCTCCCAGTGCAGCAACAATCTGCGTCAACTCGGGCTGGCCTTCCACAACTTCCAGGACAACAACGGACGGCTGCCCAACGGCGCCCGCGACGGCGACCACCGGGTCCCCGACGATATAGCAACCGCCTGCTGCAATTCGCGCACCCGCTACGGCTGGAGCTGGCTCTATCAGATCCTGCCGTTCGTCGAGCAGAACAACATTCACAACCTGGCCTCGGAATCCGACGATCCTGCAAACAAGGGGTCGGGGCAGAACAGCAAGGAAAACATCTTCGCTCAGCAGGCGGTATCCCTCTTCTATTGTCCGTCACGCCGCATGCCCGAAGCTTACGGATCGGGGCTGCTGTATCGGGCGGATTACGCCGGCAACGCCGGGGAACGCGGCGAGGGCGGGCTCCGCGAGAAGGCCAGCGGCGGCTTGAACGGCGTCGTGATCCAGACCGATCTGAAGAAGATCCGACTCGAAGGGATCAAGGACGGCACCTCCAACACGATCATGGTGGCGGAAAAGGCCCTGCATCCCAAGTCGCAGGGCAGCGAAGGGGGCGACAACGAACGCTGGAGCAACCCCGGCTGGGACGAAGACATAATCCGCTACGGTGCCGGACGTCTGAACAATGGCACCGTCTACGGACTCCCGCCCATCGCTGACGAAAGTGCACCGAATGATCCCGGGACCGGCTGGACGACCATCAAAGATCTGGGCGGTCGCTCGTGGGGCCAATGGCACCCGTTCTTCGGGGCGGCCCACGCCGGCGGCATGAATGCCTGCCTGGCCGACGGCAGCGTGCGGTTTGTCCCGTTCACCGTCGACGCCGAGGTCTTTCGCCGCCTCTCTCTGGCCAACGACGGCCAGCCCGTCGAGTTCTAAACAACCTGTTTCACTACCGGGCCCCTGTCGCGCCATCCGGCGCCAGGGGCTTGAGCTGATCCATCAACCACGAGGTTTCACCGTGCATCTTCGGAATCTTTTGCTTGTGACCCTGATCGCCGGATCGATGGCCGTCTCCTTCGCGACCGGTTGCGGACGCGCTCCCGTCCAACCTCCCAAGCTGGACGACTCCACGAAGGCCGCAATCAAGGCGGAAGACAAAGCCGTCTTCGATCAGGAGCGAGCCCAGAAGTAAGGGCCGCAGCGACAACCGCCGCAACATCCAGCGGCGTTTGCGCTTGCGCCCATTCATGACTCGCGAGGTTGACATCCGGGCGGCGTTTTATCTATAATATGCCGTGTCACCCGTAGAACACCCGCCCAGTCACCCTCGACCCACCGCCCCGCCATGAACCCCGCCGGGCCACCAAAACCGAAGTACGACGCGCCGGCCGTGCGAGCCGCCCTGAGAGTCCTCGAAGTCCTGTGCACCGCCCGGGAGCCGTTGGGCGTCTCGGAGATCAGCCGGGCGATCGATCAGAACAAGAGTCTGACGTACCGCCTCCTTTCGACGCTCTGCGATGAAGGCTGGGTGGCCGCCGAAGAGCCGGGGCCTCGCTATCGCATGACGCTGGTGCCGTTCCAGGTCGTCTCCCAGGCCATCCGCGGCTTGGATCTCCGCACGGCCGCCGCCGGCCCGCTGCGCGTGGTCTGGGACCAGTGGGGCGAGAGCGTCTATCTGTCGGTGCTTCACGAGGACAAGTCGCTCTGTATCGAACACCTCGACAGCCGGCAAACCGTGCGCATCGCCGCCATGGTCGGCGGAAGCTATCCGCTGCACTGTGCGGCTCCCGGCAAGATCCTGTTGGCCTATGGGGACGAGGAACTGTTTCAACGCGTCTGCTCGCGGGGCCTGGAGCGGTTGACCGAAAACACGTTGACCGATCCGGCAGCCCTCGCTCGCGACCTGGGCGAGGTGCGGCGACGAGGCTGGGCGACCGACAATGAGGAGTTCAGCCGAGGCATCCTCTGTTTCGCGGCGCCTGTGTTCGATCATCGCGGGGTGTGCGTGGCGACGATCGGCACCTCGGTCACAACCATCGCGCGCACGATCGACGACGTCATCCGGGGAATCGGCCCCGCCGTGTGTCGTGCGGCCGAGGAAACGAGTCACCTTCTGGGCGGCCCCGAACCGGCGGGAGGACCAGATTCGTCGGATGCCCCTTGCGGAGCGTGATGCGGACAACCGAGTCGTGGACCACGGAGAACCATCATGAAGCGGCCTGGACTTGCGGGGATCGGCGTGGTCTTGTTGACTGCCATGTCACTCGCGCAGTGGGCTCAAGCCGACGGGCTAAGCCGACCGGCGAGCGAGACCGCGTCGAAGGCCCCGGCGGGGGCGCCCATCGAACAGGAGCTCCAGTCGCTCCGGGCCGCGATCGTCGATCTCATGGCCGACTTCGGCGCGCGGTATCCCGACGGTGCCGCATTTCTCCGGCAACTCGACGCCCTGCGCCCGCGTCTGACCGCCGCCGATCAGCCGTCGCAGCAGGCGGCCCGCGGGGAATTCGAAGCGTTACGACGGAAGGCATTGACGGCCAATCCGTTGGTCAGCCAGTCGCCGATCCTGTTCGTCGTGCGTCAGCAGTACGCCAAGGACCACCACAACACGGGCACCGATTTCCAGCCGGGCGAGATCAGTCACAAGAACTATCGGCCGGGTGCGGCGCTGACGGTCCTCGACCTGGCTCACGAGGCTCGGCCCCGCACCCTGTTGGCGACCGAACGCGGGGTGATCCGTGATCCGGACGTCCATTTCGACGGTCAGCGGCTCGTCTTCGCCATGCGCCACGACGAGACCGAGGCCTTTCAGATCTACGAGATGCGCGCCGACGGCACGGGCTTGAAGCGGCTCACCCAAAGCACGCCCCACACCGACCTCGACCCGGCCTATCTCGCCGACGATCAAATCGTCTTCGCCAGCACGCGCGATACGAAGTATTGCGGCTGCAACCGGCACGTCCAGTGCAACCTGTTCGTGATGGACGCCGACGGCGGCCGGGTGCGGCAGATCAGCCGCAACAACCTGTTCGATTCGCGGCCTTCGTTGCTGGCCGACGGCCGCATCCTGTACGACCGCTGGGAATACGTCGACTCGATGTACGGCCCGCGGTTCGGCCTCTGGACGGTCAATCCCGACGGCACGCAACACGCGCTCTATTGCGGCAACAACGACTGGGCGCCGGGCGCGATCTTCGACGCCCGCGAGATCCCCGGCACGGAGCAAGCCGTGGCCGTCTTCGGCGCGTGCCACGATCGGCCGTGGGGCGCGATGGTGGTGCTCGATCGCCGGCGCGGCCTGGAAGGCATGCCCCCGGTCGTGCGATCCTGGCCGGCCGACATCCGCCCCTACATGCAAGACCCGCCCCAGTATCGGCTGGGCGACAACAACACCTCGATGATCGACACGTTCCGCCACTTGCCCCTGAAATACGAAGACCCTTGCCCCCTGGCCGACCGCGCCACGGGCCGAGGGGCGGGCAAGTATTTCCTCTGCGCCCGCACGCTCGAACTGCAGCATCCGTTGACCAGCGATTGCGTGCGCGGCTGGACCTGCCCAGGCATGATCGACGGCAAAGAACAGACGGGCATCTACCTGCTGGACGTCTTCGGCAACGAGATTCTCCTGCACGCCGAAGCGCCGGGCTGCTTCGATCCCATGCCGCTGGCGCCTCGCCCCCGGCCGGCCGTGATTCCGTCGCGGGTCGACTACGCGCAGACCACCGGCACCTTCTACGTGGCCGACGTCTACCGCGGCTCGGGCATGGAGCAGGTGCCACGCGGCACAGTCAAGTGGCTGCGCGTCGTCGAAGCCCCGCCGAAACGCAACTGGACGCCTTCGATGTGGGACCGGGACACCAACCAGGCCCCGGCGATGAACTTCAACTGCACCAACAACAAGCGAATCCTCGGCGATGCGCCGGTCGCCGACGATGGCTCGGTCTACGTCGAGGTCCCGGCCGATCGCTTCGTCTACTTCCAGCTCCTCGATCGCGACAAGATGATGGTCCAGTCGATGCGCAGCGGGGCGACCCTCATGCCGGGCGAGCGGGCCGGCTGCGTCGGCTGTCACGAGCGACGCCTGGAGGGGACGCCATACGCGGCTGCGGCGCTGCCCAAGGCCTTGCACCGCCCGGCCAGCCCGCTTCAACCCTGGTATGGCCCGCCGCGTGAGTTCAACTACTTGACCGAGGTTCAGCCGGTCTTCGATCGGCATTGCGTCACCTGTCACGACTACGGCAAGCCGGCGGGCAAGGCGTTGAACCTGGCCGGCGATCTCGGGCTGGTGTTCAACACGTCCTATCTCGATCTGCACCTGAAGTCGGCGCTGCGCTGGTCGCCCGATCCGCCCGACGCCCCCAAGCGGATCATCAAGGTGATCCACGACGGTCCGCCCGAGGTGCTTCCGCCCTATGCCTGGGGCTCGCACCGCAGCCGCCTCGTCGACCTCCTGCGTCAGGGACACTACGACGTAAAGCTGACGGCCGACGAATTGGCCCGCATCGTCACCTGGATCGACGTGAACGCCCCCTACTACGGATCGTACCACAGCGCCTATGGCGAGAATCTGTTTGGCCGCGTGCCGCTGTCGTTCGACGAGCTGGCCGATCTGTCTGACCTGACCGGCCTTCCCTACAGCTCCTATCGAACTCAAGGTCTCCGACTGGACGGACGCCTGCACCACGATCCGGCCTTCAAGAACACGGAGTTGAGCGGCTCGCAGGTCAACTTCACTCGCCCCGAGCGGAGCCTCTGCCTGACGCGGCTCGACCCGCGCGATCCGCGCTATCCGAAGGCGCTGGCCATCATCCGCCAGGGCCAGGCCAACCTCCACCGTCAACCGCGTGAAGACCTCCTCGGCCCGGCCGCCCGTCCGATCCTCCCCGCCGAGCTCCAGCGCTGTGAACGTTGCCTCCAACAGCAATCGGCCGAAGCGGCCGCCCGGGCGGCAGACGGCCTCTGATCCGTGCTTCCCGCCGCTGGTTTTGAGAGCAGAACCGCTGCGGTAGGGCGGCGCCGAGCTTGCGAGGCCCGCCACTGTACTGCCATGGACCTGGCAAACTTGGGTGGCATGCCGTCACACGGCGCAGCCGTGGGTCGGCATGTTTCTGGAAAAACACATGCCGAGTGCGTCGCTGCGCTCCGTGACGGCATGCCACTCTACCGCGATTCATCGCGGGGCTATTCTCAGTTGTCCCTCCGGGGCTCGCACTTCAAGGCACGTCAGAGATGCGAGGCCGACAAAATCCCTACGGGAGGCCGCCGGACCACAAGCGCCGAAGGAACGGATACGTTCGGGGCAAACCAGGCACGCTGGCCGTGCCACATGCGGGCCGAAGGCCCAGGCGTTCATCCAGCGAAGGGCACCGCCCTGGTAATCGGGTCGCCGTCCAGAGGTAATCCATTCTTCCATCCTCAATCCCCCTTCGGCCCAACGGGCCAACCATTCCTAGGCCGCGGTTGTCGGGTGAACACGCCGCGCTGCAGGAGAACGGTTGGCCCGTTGGGTTGAGAGACGGAGAGGTGAAAAATGGTGGAGCGGTGAACGCCTTTTGCATCCAGGGCGTTGCCCGTCGGGGCAGCGTGCCAAGCCGTCAGCAATCAGCTTTCAGCGTCGTCTCGCAATGCCGACCGCTGACCGCTAATCGCCGGGTGCCACTGGCGCGAGCGCCAGTGCGTCCCTGTGGTAGTCAGCGCGATGCAGCAGTGGCCGAACCGCAGACCAGGAAGGGCCACAAGCTTGCAGTCGGCAATTCCCAACGATCCGACGAGGATTCGACCGATCTGAGCGGGCTTTGAAAAGGTCAACTGCAAGCCCGCTTCCGAAAAGCACTGGCAGAATGCCAGTGGCACCCGGCGAGGCCGACAGAATCGCTACGAGAGGCCGCCCAACCACATGCGGGCCGAAGGCCCAGGCGTTCTTCCAGCGAAGGGCACCGCCCTGGTAATCGCGACGCCGTCCAAAGATAATCCATTCTTTCACCCCGGTCACCTTTCGGCCCAACGGGCCAAC
>JBDKTH010001202.1:0-4311 GCA_039680305.1 Thermoguttaceae bacterium
CTCTATCGCGATGTCTATTACACCCGGCCGATTGGCCGAGATGCACGCTGGGGGGTGGACCATCCCTGCCATTTGGGCACGGGGCAGTACTTCGTGCTGGGCGACAACAGTGCAATCTCGTTGGACAGCCGCACCTGGCCCCAAGGGCCCGCGGTCCCCGAGGAACTGCTGGTCGGAAAACCGTTCCTGGTGGATTTCGCCACCCAGCGGGTCGGGTGGGGGCGAGGGAGTTTTCTGATTCCCGATCTCACGAGAATTCGCTATATTCGGTGAGGCGATTAATACCATAGGGGGAGGCTCCCAAGTGGCCCTTGCGGTACACTGGGAGAGTGCATCAGATGGCTGATTGCCAGCCCTCGGGCTCCTCGCGTCGCAAGAACCAACCTGGCCGATTTGTCTATGTCGTCGAAGAAGAAACCGAGTTCCTTCGTCCCATCCTCCCCCCGAGCCGGAAAACCGGAGACGCTGCGGGTCGACAAGTCGCCGGGGGCGGCTGAGCCCTCGTTCTTCTCCGCCAGCGGGATCCGCGAGGTGGTCGAGTCGATCATCATTGCCTTTGTGCTGGCGTTCTTGTTTCGGACCTTCGAGGCCGAAGCGTTCGTGATCCCCACCGGTTCGATGGCCCCAACCCTGCTGGGCCGGCACAAGGACGTAACCTGCGATCAGTGCGGCTACCTGTTCAAGGTCAGCGCCAGCGACGAGGTGAACCAGCAATCGAACGAGGCCAGCGGCATCGAGGTGATCGCCGCCACGTGTCCCCTATGCCGGCACACGATGTACGTCGGCCCGGAGAATCCGACCGGCAAGGATTACGACTCCTACAAGGGCGACCGGATCCTCGTCGGAAAGTTCCCCTATCAGTTCGACGATCCGAAGCGGTGGGACGTGGTTGTGTTCAAGTACCCGCTCTCGGCCCAAACGAACTTCATCAAGCGGGCAGTGGGACTGCCCGGCGAGACGCTCCGCATCACACATGGCGACATTTTCGTCAAGGGTTCGGGCGATTCGCAGTTCACGATCGCACGCAAGTCGCCCGCTAAGATCCGGGCGATGCTCCAGACGGTTCACGACGCCGACTACGTGCTGCCTCAGATCGCCAAGGGAACCTGGCCGACGCGGTGGACGACGGCGACCGAGGGCAAGGCCGGCTGGACGACCGACGACCAACGGCGGTACCGCACAGACGGATTGGCCGAAGGCGAGGTCTGGCTCCGTTACCAGCATCGAGTGCCATCGTACGAGAACTGGCAGGCCTACCTGGCCAATCCGAATGCGCCGGTGAACATGAAGCCGCAGTTGATCTCCGACTTCACCGCCTACAATACCGACACGACCGTCAGCCGCCTGTACAGTCGCTCGCCGTGGGCCGATCAGTACTACGCGGCCAAGACCGACGCGGGAACGGTGTCCACCGGACTTCCGCCGCTGCACTCCCAACTCGGCCTGCATTGGGTGGGCGACCTGGCCGTGGAGGCCAGTGTGAAGGTGGAGAGCCCCACCGGCGAGGTGATCCTCGACCTGGTCAAAGGCGGCCAGCACTTCCTGGCCCGCATCGATGTGGCCAGCGGCAAGGCCACGCTGCTGATCCCCGGACAGGACGAGTTCCATCCCACGGCGACGACCAAGGTCCAGGGGCCCGGCACCTACCGGCTCATGCTGGCCAACGTCGACGAGCAACTGGTCCTCTGGGTCAACGGGAGCGTGGTGCAGTTCGACGGCCCGGGGATCGTCTCCGATGGAATGGGCGCCGTGGCCTACGGGCTCCACGAGTCCACCTGGCGGCCGCAGCCCGACGACCTCGCTCCCGTGGGAATCGGTTCGCGCCAGGCCAAGCTCGAAGTCGAGCATCTCAAGGTCTTCCGCGACATCTACTACATTGCCGAACGCTACCAGGTCACCGCGGTAGGAAACCCGCTGACCGATTTCGACCCCTGGAATACTCCCTACCACCTCTCCAATGATCCGCGCGACTATCGGAATCGCCAGGAGGTGGCCAACGTGCTTTCCGATCCGACCCGCTGGGATCCGTTTGGCAAGTCGCGGCACGTGGAGTTCACGCTCGAGCCCGACCAGTTCTTTATGCTCGGCGACAACAGCGCGGAAAGCAAAGACAGCCGGTTGTGGGAGAACGGCGAGTTCTATGTCAAACGCGAGTTGCTGATCGGCAAGGCCCTGGTGATCTACTGGCCCCATTCGCTCGACAGCATTCCGGGTACGAGCATTCCGTTTCCCTTCTTCCCCAATTTCTGGAGAATGGGGTTGGTAAGGTAACAACTTCGGGACACGTCAGGAGAAGGAACTCCCATGACTCGGGTTCCAAGCGCGCAGCAGTTGAAGGTTCCCGTTCGCAGCATGCCCCTGGAGACTGCCGCGGCGCCCATGTTGGAGGCGAAGGGACTGGTCAAGGTCTATGGGGCGCGGCGGGTCGTCGACGGGGTGGACTTCGAAGTCTACCGCGGCGAGATCGTCGGGCTCTTGGGCCCCAACGGAGCCGGCAAGACGACCAGTTTCCGCATGACTTGCGGCATGATCGAGCCGAACGCCGGCCGGGTGACGCTCAACGGCCTGGACGTGACCAATTGGCCCATGTTTCGCCGAGCCCGGGAAGGCGGCATGGGCTATCTGGCCCAGGAATCGAGCGTCTTCCGACGCCTGAACGTGGAAGAGAACCTGCTGGGCGTGATGGAACTGCTCGGTATGGACCAGAAGACCCGTCGCCATCGCTGTGAGGAATTGCTCGAACAGTTTGCCATCACCCGGCTGCGCAAGTCCAAGGCCCAGTCGCTCTCGGGCGGCGAACGCCGCCGCTTGGAGATCGCCCGGGCCTTGGTCTCCAATCCGCAGATCATCCTCCTCGACGAGCCGTTCACGGGAATCGACCCGGTGACGATCGACAGCATCCAGGAGATCATCCGTGGACTGCGTCAAAGTGGGATCTCAATCCTGATTACCGACCACCAGGTGCGGGAGACCTTGCAGATCACCGATCGCAGCTACGTCATCCGGGGTGGGAAGGTCCTCTGCCACGGCACACGCGATGAGGTGCTCGGCAACGAAGAGGCCCGTAAGTGCTACTTTGGCGAGGACATGGACCTGGGGCAGAGCCCGCCGCCGGCCGATCGCCGATGAGGGGGGCATTGCCGGACCGAGTCGTCCTTGCAGCGAAAACCCCCTGCCCCCATCGTCAGCCGGGTTTGATGGTAGCACTCTCTCGACGGAGTGTCCCGTGATTCGAGCCTTCTGAGGGACTCACGCTCCAGCGGCAGAGCCGGTCAGCCCTGGCCGATTCTTCGGGGCTACCCGGATGCAGTTTCCGGCCATCGGCCGCGGCCGGGACATCACCAATCGGGGGCATTCCCCCCCAGCGATTGTCACGCTGGGCAGTACCCATTCCCGAGAAACCGCATACGATAGACAGGAGATTTTCGATCCGCGTAGGGCCCGTAGCTCCCAGAGGACAGACACAATGACCAAGGGAGACCTTCTCGACCATACTGATCACAAGGAGATGAAGCACCGGATCCTGATCGTCGACGATCATCCGATCGTGCGCCACGGCATGGCCGAGTTGATCTGCCAGGAGGAAGACCTGGAAGTCTGTGGCGAGGCGGGGGACACCGCGGAGGCGATGCATCTGGTCGAGCAGTGCTGTCCGGAGATCGTGATCGTCGACATCTCCTTGGACGGGGACAACGGCATCGAACTGATCGAGCAGATCAAGGCTCGATACCCCCAAACCAAGATGCTCGTCTCCTCAATCCACGACGAAAAGGTCTTTGCCGGCCGGGCTTTACGGGCCGGGGCCATGGGCTACGTCTCCAAGCGGGAGAACGTGCGCAAGATCGTCAACGCGATCCGCCGGGTGATCCGCGGAGAGATTTATCTCAGCCCGCACATGGCCAACCGCCTGCTCCACTGCGCCGTGATCGGCGAACCGCTCGACCGCGATCCCATTGAGAGCCTGTCCAACCGGGAGCTTGAGATCTTCGAGTTGATCGGCCAGGGGTTGACCACCCAGCAGATCGCCGGCAAACTCCGCCTGAGCGCCAAGACGGTCGAGACCCACCGCACCAAGATCAAGATGAAGCTGAACCTCCCCAACAGCGTTCAACTCAGCCGCTGCGCCTTCGAGTGGGTGCGGGAGAACCGTTGACTATTCTCCCGCCCGATCGGTCTTGTCCGCCTGACGCAACTCGGTGGAGGAGATATCCTCGCGAAACTCCTCTGCGGGAACCCCGCGGGAGATCCGCCGGAGGACCTCGGGCAACTCAAGATCGGCCAAGGTCAGGAACCGCCCCTCGGCCTGGCGGC
>JBDKTH010001274.1:0-5214 GCA_039680305.1 Thermoguttaceae bacterium
CGCCAAGGTGAAGATCAATGGGGCCGCCACCGAGGTTCGAGCCGACGGCACGTTTATCTCCCGCGTGGGCGTGCCGTTGGGCAAACCGGAGATCCGTGTTGAGGTCGAACACGGCGGAAAGAAGAAGACCACCGTACGGGCGTTTGCGACGAAGCGATAGGACCGATCGCGACAGGGCCGCAACTAAAGGGGGCAGGAAAGGGGGTGGGAAAGGGTTCAGGGTTCAGGACTTTGAGGAGACGTCTGCGCGAGAACCCCGAACCCCGAACCCCGAACCCCGAACCCCGAACCCTGAACCCTGAACCCTGAACCCTGAACCCTGAACCCTGAACCCTGAACCCCGAACCCTTCGATCGGCGAAAAGTCGTGAAGACTTTCCCTGTGTTTGAGGTTCGTAGGACAGAGCAACAATCACGTTCGAGCATCAGAGGGACACATCATGGACGCATTGAATCGCCGGGAATTTCTGAACCATTCGAAGCGAACCACGCTGGCCTTGGCCGCTGGGACGGTCTTTCTCCGCGATCCGCGGTCGGTCTCGGCCACGCCGGCCAACGACAAGCTGATCATGGCGATCGTCGGCTGCCGGGGCCGGGGCAACATGGTCGCCCAGGGGTTTGCCCGACGCGACGACTGCGAGATGGCTTACATCTGCGACGTCGATACGAGTCTCTTTGCGACCCGGGCGAAGTGGATGGCCTCGTGCCAAGGGGGCAAGACGCCTAAGTGCGTGCAGGATTTCCGGAAAATGCTCGACGACAAGGCGGTCGACGCGGTGGTGATCGCCACGCCGCCCCACTGGCATTCGTTGGCCACGATCTGGTGCTGCCAGGCTGGCAAGGACGTCTACTGCGAGAAACCGCAGAGCCATAGCTGCTGGGAAGGGCGCAAGGCCGTCGAGGCGGCGCGCAAGTACAACCGCGTTGTCCAGATCGGCTTCCAGAACCGCTCGGCGCCGTACAACTTCGCCGCCAAGCAGTACATCGAGGAAGGGAAGCTCGGCAAGATCCATCTCTGCCGGGTGTTCAATCAGAAGGGCGAGCCCAACTTCCCCATGCTCCCGGATAGCGACCCGCCCGCCGGCTTCGACTGGGACATGTGGAACGGCCCGGCCCCGGAACACAAGTACAACGCGACACTGCGCGAGCATTGGCGTCACCTCTGGCGATACTGCGGCGGCGACATGACCTACGATGGGATCCACCAGGTCGATCTGGCCCGCTGGCTCTGCGGAGTGAAGTATCCCAAGACGGTCTATTCCAGCGGCAACCGCTACGAGCGCGACGGCGGGGCCGAGTCGCCCGACACGCAGATCGCCACCCTCGATTTCGACGATCTGACGATGACCTTTGAAATGAGTCTCTTCACGCCCTACATGCTCAAGGCCGACCAGGGGATCCGCGACGGCGACATGTTCCCCCACTGGCCGCAGAACACCGAGCGGGTCGAACTTTACGGGACCGACGGGATGATGGTCGTCGGCCGCATGGGCGCGGGCTGGCAGGTGTTTGTGCGGCCGAAGAGCCGCCAGCCGGTGGTCAAGGACCAGATGTATGGCCGGTTCCCCGACGCGAACCACCAGGCCGATTTTGTCCAGGCGGTCCGCACCCGAAAGACGCCCAACGCCGACATCGAGGAAGGCCACCTCAGCACGCTCCTGGTCCACTACGCGATGATCAGCTACCGCCTCGGCAGCCAGAAACTGACGATCGACCCGAAGACCGAAGCGATCGTCGGCAGCCCGGAGGCGCAGGCCCTGTTCAAACGCGAGTACCGCGCACCGTGGGTCGTGCCGGAACAGGTGTGAACCCTCGAACCAAAGCGGAATGGACCATGAATCCTGTCGATCGTCGTCGTTTCCTCCGCACCACCGCCGGCACGGGTCTGGCCGCCGCGGCGGCTTCGTGGCTCGCGCCGCAGCCCGCTCGGGCGGCCCGCACTAGCGCACGGATCAAGGTCGGCCAGATCGGCTTGGGGCACGACCATGCGTCGGGCAAGATGGCCACCTTCCGGAAGCTGGCCGACCAGTACGAGGTGGTCGGCGTGGTCGAGACGGATCCGCTGTTGCGCAAGGCCTGGGAGAATCATCCCATCTATCGCGGCCTGAAGTGGATGACCGAAGAGCAGTTGCTCAACACCCACGGCCTCCAGGCGGTCGCCGTGGAAAGCCGGGTCGGCGACCTGGTGCCCACGGCCACTCGCTGCGTGGCGGCCGGGATGCACGTCCACCTGGACAAGCCGGCCGGCCAGTCGCTCACGGCGTTCAAGAGCCTGTTGGACGCGGCCACGCGCCGGGGCTTGACCGTGCAGATGGGCTACATGTATCGCAACAACCCGGCGATGCAATTCTGCTTCCGTGCCGTGCGCGAGGGCTGGCTGGGCGACGTGTTCGAAGTTCATGGCGTGATGAACAAGCGGCAGGACGCCGCCGAGCGGCAGCGTTGGCAGCCGTATCGCGGCGGGGCCATGTTCCAGTTGGGCTGCCACCTGATCGACGTCCTGGTCGCCGTGTTGGGCAAGCCCGACAAGATCACGCCGTTTGCCCGGCAGACGCGGCCCGGGCCGGGGGAACTCGTCGACAGCCAACTGGCCGTGTTCGAGTACCCGAAGGCGACGGCCACGATCCGCGTGGCGATGATGGACGTCGACGGCATGCCGCGGCGCGAGTTCGCCATCTGCGGCTCCGGAGGCACGATCGACCTCCGGCCGATCGAGCCGCCGAGACTGCGCATGGCCCTGGCCTCGCCGCGGGACACTTTCAGAAGCGGGCCTCAAGACGTCGCCCTCCCGCCGATGCCGGGACGCTACGACGAGCAACTCCTCGAACTGGCCCAGATCATCCGCGGCGAGCGCGAGCATCCCTACCGGCCGGCCCACGACCTGGCCGTTCAAGAGGCGGTGCTATTGGCCAGCGGCTGCCCATTGGAGCCAGCGGCCAAGAAGTGATTCTCTCCGCAACGCGACTTTCCGAGTCGGGCTCGGATCGGTGGTGTCATTCTTGCCGGACGGTGAAGCAGGTGATGCAAACCCGGTAGAGCAGCAAGAGCACCGACGCCCCGGCGATCGCCACGAGGAAGCCTACGGGGCTGATCGGGTTGAAGTTGTCGCGTTTGAGGGTGAGCGTGAGGACCAACGGGCCGACCACGCTTCCGGCGATGCCGATCAAGAGCGTCCCCACCGTGCCGGCCGGCTCGTGGCCGGGGAGCAGCGACTTGGCCAACAGCCCGACGACTGTGCCGAAACCGATCCAGATCAACATCAGGTTGACCCACTGCTGGGCGACCGGGGAGAGTTCCATGGTCCGCTCCTTGGACTCAATTCTCCAAGTTATTCCTGGACGGGGTCGTCCAAGAAAACCTCGACTGCTGACGTCTGGGCGGCGAGCCGTGAGGCCACGCAGACAGCCCAGACGTCAGCAATCAAAGGCACCGTCCCCCCTTGCGACGCTTGTGGAGTGGTGGACGCAGCCAGGACCTTCCCGGGTTCACGACGCGTCAGCGGCCGCAGTTCCACCCAAGCGCTCGGCAAGTACGATGATCTGTGCGTTTACCGCCGCTCTTGGAGCGCCTGCTCCTGGCGTGCGGCCTTCTGGGCCGCCGCTTCGCGGGCCAGTTTGAACTCCGGCCCCGGCGGGAAATATTGAACGTCGTCCGACATGTAGTACGGACTGGGAAGCGTTTGACCACCGATGTCCACCTGGCAGCCGGTCAAGCTCACTGCGGCCAAGAGCCCCAGCCCAGCCAAGACCATCCGCAGCGGGCGCCGCGTCTTCAAGCTGCTCATTCGCCACCTCCGTTTGTGCGATGCACCTTCGCCTGCTACGGTCTCCCGCCCGACTCAGCGTCTGGGCTATACACCTTCCGCAGCCGACACAACTGTCACGCTCGTTATCGTCCGCAAGCCCGGCGCAACTTTAACGTGTAGGGCACGGATGCCGACGCTGGAAGGGGAATGGTAAACTAGGGGGATGGGGCAAGGTGCCTTCATCGCTTTTATGTTTCGCCCGGTCGCTTGCGACCGGCGCAAGGCAGACGCTCGCGCCGGCGCCCCAACCGCTCTCATCAGAGGGGGGGAGGGGAAACCCGCTTTGCCCAGGGGACAGAAGATAGTATCGTGGAGAACAGGGGCCAAGGCATTGACCGTTCGCTTTGGACCTTTTCCGGCAGGACGAGAAGTGGAGCGACGAACCATGCAACTCAACACGCGTCTTCTGCGACGCTGGCGATGGGGTGGTCTGACATGCCTGGGGTGTGGAGTGCTCATGGTCGCCTTGGGCTCCGACGCCCGCGCTCAGTTCGACCGCAGCGACCGGATGATCCCCACGCACAGCTACTTCGCCACGATCGCCACGTACTACAATGCGGGCGAGTACCGCCGGGCACTCGATCAGTTCCAGTCCGAGTGGCGCGGGGCCATCAAAACGGCGCAGAGCCGCTGGATCGACTCGATCTGTTATCACACGATGATGGGCGAGTGCTACTATCAGATGGGGGAACTGGACAAGGCCCTCGAACAGTACACGGCGGCCCTGCGGCTCTACATCAGTTTTCCCGACTGGCTCGTCCGCCTCGTCCTGCCCTCGGCGATCCGGCCGGCGATGACGCGGCAGCAAGTCCCCTGGGGCCCTTCCACGCGGCGGGCTCAGCTAGGGCAGTATCCCAGCACCGTGCTCATGAGCCAGGGGCGGGTCAACAACAACGCCGTGATCCAGCAGGGCGGCACGGTCCAGCAGGCCGTCGCGTTCCCCATCCAAGCCCAGGAGATCCTCCGCTGCACCGCCCTGGCCAGTCGCCGCCGGGCCGAGTTGATGGGACCCCTGTGCCAGTACGATCCGCTGACCACGGAGCTGGTCACCGTGTTGTCGGGCAATCCGGGGCTCCCCAATCATTGGTCGCAGGCCTGGATCGACGTCGAGTACGGGTTGGCGATGGTCTCCGGCGGCCGGCTCACCGAGGGGATGGCGACGCTCAACCGCGGGATCCTCGCCGCCGGCCAGTTCGACCACCAGTTGACCGCCACGGCGCTGTTCGCGCTGGGCCGGCTGCACCTGAACAGCGGGAAGTTTGAGGAAGCCCTGCGATTGTTCCACGAGGCCAGTATTTCCGCGGTCTACTATCCCGACTACGGCCTGGTCGAAGAGTCGATCCGCTATGGGATGATCGCCCACCTGGCGGCCAATCGCAAAGGCCCCTATCCGCCGCTGCTGACCGCGGC
>JBDKTH010000267.1:0-13989 GCA_039680305.1 Thermoguttaceae bacterium
GGGGGCCGAAGACGCGGACCTTGGCCGGGAGCCCGGTGGCGGGAATCCGGACCTTCTCCCCGCTCACTTGGACGCTGGCGACCGCGCCGCCCGGCACGCGGCGCGACGGATGCAACGGGGCAAAGGCCACTCTCTCCAGCGGCTTGTCGCTGAAGACCGTCGTTTGGCCGTCTACGGTGATCTGGCGGCAGTTCATGCCGGCAAACGCCAGGAGATGGCCCTGAGGATCGAGCCGGAAGGCCATCACGCCCGTCCCGTCGTAGGTGACCGAGTGCCCCTGGACCTTGAACTCCCGCAGCTCGATCTTGTCGGGTGGCAATGGGTGCTTGGCCTCCCAGGCGGCGTCGGCCTTGGCGTCGCGGGCGAAACCGCCGGGCCAGTCCTCTTCCAGTAAGCGGAGATGCGGGGCAACGGTGATCGTGCCGTTGGGGAATCGGCAGACCAGATACTCGCCGGTGCGCGACAGATATTCCGGATTGTCGTTCACCCCAGGGAACTTCCCGCTCGCGGGATACGCGCCCAAGGCGGCGAGCACTTCGAACCAGGTCCGCACCTCGTAGCCCAGGCTGCACGACTGGTTGTCCTGCGGCCGGAAGCCCAGGAACGCGGCCGTGCCGCCGGGTGTCCGGGAACGAACGGTTCCCACCACGCGGCCCTGCACGTGGGCCACCGGCGACGTCCCTTCAGCGGGCGTCACCGGATAGATGCGATCGACCAACTCATGCGTGAGGATGACCTGCTCGGGCACCTGCTTGAGCACGCCGGAAAAGACCACCTTGCGGCCCGGAGCAGGCAAGCCTTCGTTGGGACCGGGTTGATAGGCGACGCCGAACAGCGCCGACCAGGGCGCCAGCGCATCGCTGCCGTCGGCCGTCAGGACCGGCGGCGGCCCGGACCAGATCACCCGCCCGCCTTGGTCCACCAGTTGCCGCATCAGGTCGAGCAGGGTGGGTGTGGGAAACGGCTCGAACGTCGCCACCAGCGTGGTGAACCGCCGACCGCCCAGTTCGATCGCTCCATTGGCCACCCGCCCGCGCTCCAGCAACTTGCCTTGCGTCACGTAATTGGCGTAAGCGTACTGCGTCATCCAACTGCCGAACTTTTCCTCGACGGCCGTCAGGTCGAAGGGATAGAGCATCAGCACGTCGACGTCGCGGTGCTCGAGGTCCTGCACGTCGCCGCAGATCGACCCCAGCACGCCGAAACAGGCCGCCACCGCGCTGCGACGACGGTTCACGGCGGCCGGCACACCCCAGTGCGCGCCATAGGCATGGGGCACGTCGTTAAGGATCCCGGTCGAGCAGGCCAGCGTCAGGCCCGTGTAGTTGCGATCGAGAAACCCGCCCTCGGCATGGTCGTTGCCGTTGCCGGTCAGGAAGTCGCCCCAGCGGAAATAGTCGGAACAGGCGACCGCATGCTGCTGCACCGTGTTCGACCAGAGGAAATCGGACGTGTATTCATACTTGCTGTTCTGCGGATTGGTGCCTGCGAACCGGAGCCAGGCATCGCAGGTGGGGCTTTCCGCCCAGGTGGCATGTCCGCGGGCTTCCAGTGCGTGGCCCATGCGTCGCTCGGCGTGACGCTTCGCCTCGACCAGCAACTCGGTCTCCCCGTCCTGCAAGAGGCGATAATACCGAGCGCGGAACAACGCGGTGCGGCGAATCTCCTGGGGCGACGCGCCGAACACGTGCATGATGCCCTGCGTGGCACTCAAGTCGAGGGCAGCGTCTTCCTGCCCGTAGGTGAAATAGACCAGGTACTTGGCGAAATCCCGATACTTTTCGCCGAACGCCCGGGCAAACCGGTTGGCCAGTCCCGGGGTCACGTAGCGCATGGCGAACTGCCCGTGCTCGTGATGGTGTTGATAGGCCCAGTCGCCCATCAGATGCGGTTCGTCGGAATAAAGCCCGTTGAGTTTCACCCCGGCGTCGGCGTAGCGATCGATGAGTCCCTTCAGATAGGGCAGCGCCTTGTCGGAAAAACAATCCATTTCCGACGTGCGATACCGCTGCACCACGAGCACGCGATTGAGCCCGGCGGTCTCCGTCTTGCCCGTGCCGTGGACGCGGATCCGCTCGGCCGGAAACCCCGCGTCGCGGATGCCCAGACGCTCGACTTGGGCGGTCTTGGTGATGTCGGTGATCGAGTTTTCCGGGACGACGCGATACGGCGTCCCGGGGATCGCCTGTTCGCGAAAGGCGAAGACCCGCACGCCGGCATCTTCCAGATCGAACACGCCCTTGTTGTTCCCCCAGCGGAGATGCCGCCAAAGTTCGACGCTGTAGGTCCCTGCGTCGGGATCGCGCAGGCCCTTGCGATATTGCATCCACTCGCCCGATTCGCCCGTGGCCTGGCGGTAGCCGCGGCCGATCTCCAGGGGCGTAATCAGGCTCAGTTCCAGACCGAGGCCATAGGACTGGGCGAACTTGCTAATCTTGGCGATCTTTTCGATGTAGCCGTCCGTATCGGGCATCAGGCGGCGAGGTTCTTTCTGGCCTGGCCGATACTGCTGGAAGAAGTGGTCGTAAGCCACGATGAGCGTTCGCGCCCCCTGGCGTTGGGCCGCCTCGCAGACCTGGCGGAGGCTGTTCTCCCGTTTGTGGATGCCGGTCGTCAGATTGATCACCTTGTCGGGATCGGCGGCGAGCGTTTCCAGTTCGGCGTCGCTGACCAGGATGATCGAGGGTCGGGGAATACTCAACGCCCAAGGGCCGGGGTAGGCGGCCATCTCGCCTCGGTAGAGCAGCGGGGGCACGGCTGCGGCCTTCTCTTCTCCAAGGACGGTCGCTTGGCCAAGAAGCGTCATCGAGCATCCTGCCACGACGAGCCAAAGGATGGTGCGACAAGCGGTCATCGCGTTGCTCCTGTTTTTGAGGCGTGGGGGAGGACTGGTCCGCGACGCGGAGAGGCGGAAAGGGCGGACGGCAGGCCAAACGGACGGAACCCCTGGTATTCTAGGATCTCCGCCACGCAGGCAGAAGAGAACAATGCGACAAACGAGCCGCATTTTGCGACACGCGCCAGGCTTCGTCTGAAGCGTAAGCCGAAGGGGGATGTTTTCTGACAGACGCTTCCCCATGCTGACACGCTTCTCTACGGAATAGCCAAGCGACGAGCAGAATACCGCCACACGTTCGTTCCCTTCCATAACCTGAAGATTGATCTTCATGCAACCTCTGCGGCCCAATGCGTGTTCCGCGTGGGACACAAGGCGAGAGCCGATGCCTTGAAGATGCGAGGGAGCTACGGCGAGGGAGTAGATCCACTAGATCGGCTTGCTGTAAAACGGCTCGGTGGCCGGCACGACGCGCCGCGGTTCCGGAATGTCGCACTTCACGTCCTTCAGCTCGACCGTCCCTTTGCTCCAGGTCTTGACCAACGGCGCGCTGCCGGTCCCTTTGACACTCACGCGGTCCAGGGTGATCCGCTCGTAATTGCAGGCGTGGATGAAGGCGACGTTGTCGCATCCCTTGCGGAAGGTGAAATCCATGTTCTTGATCTCCACGACGACCGGGCAGTTCGTATCGCCATAGACGTCCAGCGGCATGCTCACGCCCGAGGCGATGATGTTCTCGAAGCGGATGTCGTGCAGGGGCCGGTTTTTCTGCCACGTCTCATTGCCCGAGAAATTGTAGTGCAGCAGGCGGTCGGTGTTTTCGATCGTGCAGTTGCGGAGGACGATTTTTCCCGGCTGCTTGCGAACCTTGAGGCTGAAGTCGGAATAGTAGGTAAATGCGCTGAGCATGTTGTAGCGGTGCGAGGCGGCGGACAGGGCGCCGGTCCGCTTTTCCTCTTTGGTCAGACTGCCGCGGAACAGGTAGTTCGCGGGCCCGAAGAACCGGCAGTTCTCCACCAAGACGTCATGGCCGCCGAACCGCAGGCCGCTACAGGCGGTGTTCAGGTCGCAGTCGGTGACCACCACGTTGTTGTTGTCGAAGCCGGCGACGCAATCGTCGCCGGTGTAGAAGCGGCAGTGGTGCACTTTGATATGGTCGAAGGCCGACACATGGAAGCCGTCGTGACCGGCCAGCACGGTCAGGTTCTCCGCGGTGATGCCATCGCTGTAGAAGATGGCATGCGCCCAGTTGGCGCTGTTCTTCACGGTATAGCCCCGCAGCGTGATGCCCCGGCAGTTGTGCATGCTGATACAGTGCGGGCCCCGGTAATGCTCCTCCCCCTTCTCATCGTAGCAGTCGCAGCCATCGAGGACCGAGCCCTTCTCGCCGATGATCGCGATGTTTTCTGCGTCAATCGCCCGGATCAGTCCATTGCTCCAGCGGCTGCCCACCGTTTGAATGAACGCCTGGTCGCGTTGCGGGTCGCTCGCCGGCCGCCAGGGCACGTCGGTGATTCGCGAAGGCGCAAGCGGCTCGATCTTGTCGTGGAGATAGCCGAAGTAATCCTCCGGATTCCGGCTGCCGGCGAGGATCGCCCCTTGGAGAAGATGGAGCGTCACGCGCGATCGGAGCCGGAGGCCGCCGGTGCGGAATTGTCCCGCCGGGATCTGCACCTCTCCGCCGCCGTGCTGAAAACAATGATCGATCGCCGCCTGGATTTTCGAGGTCTGGAGTTCTCCGTCCGGCTTCGCGCCGAAATCCGTGATGGAGATGATCCGATCGCGAGACGGTGGTGGGGTCTGGTCGGCCAAGGTGTTCGAGACGAGCAATAGGCATGGGATCAGGCAAGAGAGGCAGATGGAGTGTTTCATCGGGGAATGCTACCTGGTTCTGGGGGCTTGTTGGAGGTTTTCGTCGCTGATGGCAGGAAACGGCGGGAAAAAAACCATGTCGGAGGGACAGTAACAGTCTAGTTGCCCCACCCCTATTGCGACATCCCCAGGTAGGGGATGCCGGAGGGGATGGGAGTTCGACTTGCGCAGAAGCTAATGCGACAAATGGACCTGTCTCAATACTGTTCCGTCGGGCAGAGATCCACGCATAGACGAACTCGAACGGGGTTCGGTGGATTGGCGTCTGCTATTTCCGCTAGATTGTTGTGGTGGAGGGCAGGGGAAGCCCTTGGAGTCTGGTCGAAACCCGGGGAATTCCGGGGACACGGGAACTCCCCGCTCCCCCTCTTTTGCTTGCATACATTCGATTGTTTCGGATATTGCATTTGTTTCGATTGCAGCCTAGAATTGCAGTGAGCCGATGCAGAGACCATTGGCGATCTTGGTGAGGAGATGAGAAGATGCCCAACGCATTCTTGGATTTCCCGGAAACGATTGCGCCGAGCGAGAATGACACCAGACTTGCTGAGGAGTCGAGCCGCCGCTTGGCGAGACTGCTTGGAAAGCAGGTTCGGGGTTTTCGATTGCGGGTCCAAACGGATGACGAACTGGAGGAGACCGTTTCCATTCCGGCGTCAGCCTTCCGCCTTCTGCATGACATATTGACCGAAATGGCGAAGGGAAACGCGGTCACCCTGATCCCAATCCATGCAGAACTGACGACCCAACAAGCAGCGGATATTCTGAACGTGTCCCGTCCGTTTCTTGTTCGACTCCTTGAGGAAGGCAAGCTCGCTTGCCGAAAAGTCGGCACTCATCGGAGAGTTCGGTTCCAAGATCTCATGCAATACAAGCGCCAAATGGATCAGGAACGATTGAAGGCACTCGGCGAGTTGGCGGCACAAGCCCAGGAACTTGACATGGGCTATTGATCGTGAGTCATTTCACCGCTCTCTACGATGCCTGCGTTCTGTATCCGGCACCGCTTCGCGACCTGCTGATGGAACTTGCGGCAACGGGGCTATTCCGAGCCAAGTGGAGTGATGAAATCCACGAGGAGTGGATTCGCAACCTGCTACAGAACAGGACGGATCTCCGGCGTGAGCAGTTGGAGAGAACTCGCAAGCTGATGAATGCGAGTGTCCTGGATTGTCTTGTGACTGGCTACAAGGAACTGATTCCCGCGCGACTCCCGCGGTTTGTGGAGCGGCTAAGACTCAGCGGCAACGCCTCAAGAATCCCCCGAAGACGGTAGATGAGTATTTGGCAGGTCTGGAGCGTCAAGGGCTTGTGCAGACAGTCAAGGAGTTACGGTCTTTTGCAGGACTTCTTTGAGCTGCTCAGCAGTGCTGCATGTTGGGGGAAACGAAAACCATAGCTAGTCTCAAGGGTGTAGTCGCAGGCCTCCGCATCACTGACGCCGGCTTGGAGCATCTGAAGGGGCTGACCAGGCTCAACGAACTGGGGGTAGCAGGGACCCGAGTCACCGAGAGCGGCATCGAGGGCCTTCGCAAGGCGTTGCCGCAGGCGCAAATCGTGCGATGAGGTACGAGCCGAACGCAAGCCCGGGTAGGGCGGCACCGAGCTTGCGAGGCCCGCCAGACGAGAACCAGCGGCGATCCTCGGGAACTCACCGCGGAGGGCGCCGAGGTTCGCAGAGGAACGGAAACAAGGAGGTCATGGTTGGGTTGCCCCACCGTGGCTAGAATTGATGCCAGGCGAACGGCGTGGTTTTGCCAGAGGGCCTAGCCCCTTTCGCCTAACCGCTCTTCTGGACGTCGTGTGCGGCAGAGCAACCGTTGGCCAGCGAGAGGAGGAGTGGCGATGATCCCCTGGATACTGTGTTTGGCCATCGGTGCTGCCGACGTAGACGAGTTTGTCGCCGCCAGCAGGGCAAGGACGCCATCAGACATCCTACACATCCAGGCAGTGATCAGGAATTTGGAGAGAGATCTGCCGAAAGAACAGAGATTTCTCGCCAAGTTCCAGGGCTCGATCGGTCCCGGCGCCGCGGAGCGAATTGCCCACCTAAAACCCGTGTTGCAGGCGCTCAAGAGCGGAGCCGCGATTGTTCCTGCTGAATTGACATCAGATCGTATCAAAGACGGTGCATATGGGTGCCTTGGCACTGTTCGTGAAGTGAAAGTGGGCAAAGCGACGGTCCTATATGAACTCAAAGGGAAGAAAGATGGCCAGCCGGTGATGGTGAAGATCAATGGCGGATTGCCCTATGTGCAACACCAGGGTTCCACGGTTGAAATGGACTGGACCGTCTATCAAGTGCGAGGAACCCAATCGGTGGAAACGAGAGCGGGGAAGCAAAACGTCTTCATCCTTGAACGGGCTGAGGTTAAGACTCCTGGGGTGGAGATCCTCATAGGCGATTCGTCGCGGCCGGCTTTTGCACCTAAGAAGTAGCAATGGAGGCCAACACCGGCCAGCCGCAGAGTCCCGCTTCGCGGGATCAGCTTCGGTGACGGCTAGACCGTCCTGTCGGCTCGGGATCGGGCCGGCACGGCCCGGCTCTGAGGCGTGAGACGCGTCGGTTGCGGAGACTTGATCGGGGGACCTCGTGGGAAGCCGGGCAACCTGGCGATTTTGCGGAACCTGGATCGGTCTTGGAACAAACGGGGAAATCTGCTACAAGAACCTCGCGCCGGAGGGGACTCGCTGTTCCCCGGCTGCTAGGATCTGGCCCCTGCTGGGATGCTTCAAGGATGACGAATTTCAATCGGGTGTTGCGGCTGGCGCTGCGTCACCGCTTTTCATTCATCGCTTCCGTGATCTGCGCTCTTGGCGTCGGCCTCCTCTGGGGCGGGAATCTCGGGGCCATCTACCCGTTCGTCGAGGTCGCCCTCTACGGCAAGTCGCTCCAGCAATGGGTCGATACGAAGATCAACGAGACCGAGGAGACGATCGCCAAGCAGAAAGCGCTGATCGCCGAGCGAGAGGCCGAACTGCCCAAGGCCGACGAGCATCGGCAGCACCAGATCCGCGCGGAAGTTTCTTTGGCCAGATCGCGGATTGCGGCCGAGGAGCAACTGGCCGAGAAGTGTCGTTGGCTTCGCCCTTATATCTTCCAGTATCTGCCCAACGACCCGTTTCTTACCCTGGCGATCTGCATCGGCATCCTCATTGCGGGGACCGCCCTAAAAAGCCTGGTGCTGGTGGCCCACACGGTGCTGGTCGCACGGCTCTCCAATCTGGCCACCTTCGAGCTGCGCAAATCGTTCTTCCGCCGCACCCTGCGCATGGACGTGGCCACGTTCAACAACGACGGCACCGCCGACTTGACGAGCCGGTTTACGCACGACATGGAGAGCGTGGGCGGCGGCCTGGATGCCTTGCTGGGAAAACTGGTCCGGGAACCGCTGAAGATGGCCGCCTGCCTGATCGGCGCAGGGTTCATCTGTTGGCGACTCTTGGTCGTCTCGCTGGTGCTGGCCCCGGTCGCCGGGGTCTTGATCCGCTGGCTGGCCAAGACGCTCCGCCGGGCCAATCGCCGGGCGATGGAGGACATGGCCGAGCTTTACTCGATCCTCGAAGAGGCCTTCCGCGGGATCAAGGTGGTCAAATCGTTCACCATGGAGCGGCAGGAACGGCGGCGGTTTCACGGCCGGAGCAAGACCTACTATCGGAAGATAATGCGGATCGCGCGCTACGATTCGCTCCTTCATCCGTTGACGGAAATCCTCGGGATGGCCACGATCTGCCTGGCGCTGATGGCCGGGGCGTATCTGGTGCTCAAAGGGGAGACCCATCTGTTCGGCCTCCGGATGAGCGACCGGCCCCTGGAGTTGCCCACACTGCTTCTGTTCTACGGCTTCCTGATCGGTGCGGCCGACCCGGTGCGAAAACTCTCCGATGTGTTTACGCGGCTCCAGCGGGGCGCGGCGGCCGCCGACCGGATCTACACCCTCTTGGACCGAGAACCGGCGGTGCGCGACCCGAAGCATCCGCGTCGCTTGGGACGCCACGCCAAGAATCTGGTCTTCGAGGGGGTCGAATTCGCCTATCAGCCCGGCCGGCCCGTCTTGCATAAGATCGATCTCGAACTCGGCTATGGCGAGGCGATCGGGATCGTCGGCCCGAGCGGGTGCGGCAAGAGCAGCCTAGTGAACCTGATCCCCCGCTTTGCCGATCCGACGGCCGGCGTGATCCGTGTGGACGGCCTGCCGCTGACCGATATGCGGATCCGGGAGCTGCGCGGCCAGATCGGTCTGGTGACCCAGGAGCCGCTGCTGTTCGACGATACGGTCCTGAACAACATCCGCTATGGTTCGCCTCACGCCCCGTTCGAGCAGGTGGTAGATGCGGCCAAGCGGGCCCACGCCCATCGGTTTATCGAACAAGAGCTGCCCAACGGCTACCACACGGTGCTCGGCCCGATGGGGGGGCAATTGTCCGGCGGCCAACGGCAGCGGATCGCCCTGGCCCGGGCGATCCTGCGCGACCCGTCGATCCTCATCCTCGACGAGGCGACCAGCCAGGTCGACCTGGAGAGCGAGCAGGTCATCCAGCACGTCTTGAAGGATTTTATCCGGGGGCGAACGACCGTGATCGTGACCCACCGGCTGAGCCTGCTGGCGTTGGCCACGCGGGTCGTGGTGATGCAGGACGGGCAGATCATCGACGTCGGGCGGCACGAAGAGCTGTTGGCCCGATGCGACTTCTACAAACGGCTGTTCGAGATTCAGTTCTCGGAGCTGAAGAGCGCTTGAGGACGGGCGAGGGTACTTTGCGGTTAGCCGCCGAGTACTGGCACGCCGTTTGCATCTAAAGAAAGCAGCCTCTGCGAGAGCAGAGCAGTCACCCCCCCCAGAAACCCTGGCGGCTCCACCTTGGAGCCGCCAGGGCCGAAACAGAGAAGAGGCACTGATCTGGATCCTGGGGCCGGAAAACGGAAGAGGTGCGTGCGGCGCGTAAGCAGACCTTGCTTGTCGGGGCGACTCGCACGCGATAGCGTCCGGAATGGGAAGAGGCATCCCTCCCGACGGGCCGGAAGTACCGGCTTCCGAGTACCACATGGCGAGCTGGAGAATTGTTGCCCGAACGATCTCCAGCTCGCCTGTTTTATTTTGCTACAGCAATTTTGAACACCTGTTGCAGAATTGCACACCCGGCACCGCCTCTTCTCCCCCTCTCTTTGAACCCCGAGACCGACGTTTCGGACCGCCACGAGAAAAAAACAGCCCGCGACCTTGGTACAATCACAAGAATCGCGTACCCCATCCTCTCCTTCCCCCCATTCCATCCAAACGCCGATCCTTGGCCAAGGTCGTCCTGCAACTCCCTGGAACCCTCCGCCCGATGCTCCGGCTCGCCCTGCCGGTCCTCGTCGAGCAGTTTCTGGTGATGCTGGTCGGGTTCTCAGACACGATCCTGACGGGCCACTATCTGGCGCAGCCCCATCTGGCGGCGATCACGCTGATCTCCTACCTGCTTTGGTTGGCGTACGGCCTGTTTTCGGTAGTCGCAATCGGGGCCACGGCCCTGATCGCCCGGTTTGTCGGCGCGGGGCGACACCGCCTGGCCCGCCGGGTTGCTAATCAAGCACTGCTCGTCGGCGCGGCAGTGGCCGCCGTAGCCATGCTCACCGGTTTCTGGCTCGCCGATCGAGCCGTACTGGCTTTGCAGCTTGAGGGAGAGGCGGCCGTCCTGGCCACCCGCTTCGTCCATTACATCCTCCTGGCGCTGCCGATGGTGATGCTCGAAGCCGTGGGCATTGCCTGTCTGCGCGGGGCCGGAGATATGATCTCGGGTCTTGGGGTCATGGCCCTGCTGTTCACGATGATCGGCTTTCTGGGCGTGCGTCTGCCGGCCGCCTACTGGCTGGCCTTCCCAGTCTGCAACTTCCCGGCACGCACCTCGTGCTGGCCGGCTGGGGCCTCGGCGTGCTCGGCGCCTGGTACGCCATGGTGAGCGACCTCGGCGTCCGCGCCTCGCTGGTGCTCTATCGCTTCTGGCAAGGCGGCTGGACACGCGTCGAGGTGTAAGGACTAAGGACTAAGGACGAAAGAGGAAAGACTCGCTGCGCTACACCACTCGGGGGCCGACGACGAACCGGAAGCGGCGCTTTGGCGAGCGCTCGAGACGCGCGCAGCGATCCGGGTTGACAAATTCCCCGGTTTTCGCCATCTTCGTATGTTTACCCCTTTTCCTTGTGGCTCAATCGAGTAATATACCGATTGATTAACGGTTTTGGGGCGTGTATTGTTCGTCCTCTCAAGGCTTTAGCTCACTATAGGGAGAACGATAGTTGATGCTGGAACTGGAACAGGAAACTCGCCGCTGGACGGTCACCGACGCCGCGGAGTTGTACGAAGTGGCGAACTGGGGAAAGGGTTATTTCTCGGTGAACCAGCAGGGGAACGTCTGCGTGCATCCGACCAAGGATCCCACGCGCTCGATCGACCTGAAGCAACTGGTCGACCGGCTGGAGATCCGCGGGATTCACGCGCCTGTTCTGGTCCGTTTTGGCGACATCCTCAAGTAT
Organism: Thermoguttaceae bacterium; assembly: GCA_039680305.1. Classification (GTDB taxonomy): domain Bacteria; phylum Planctomycetota; class Planctomycetia; order Pirellulales; family Thermoguttaceae; genus JBDKTH01. Next base: position 11,226 of record JBDKTH010000267.1, read on the forward strand.
CGGCTGGCCGAGATCCAGGCGGCGTTCCAGCAGGCCGTCGAAGAGCATCAGTATCGGGGGAGCTACCAGTGTATCTACCCGATCAAGGTGAATCAGCAGCGGCAGGTGGTCGAAGAGGTGGTGCGTTTCGGGCAGCCGCACGGCTTCGGGCTGGAAGCCGGCAGCAAACCGGAGCTGTTGGCGGTCATCGCCATGGCCTCCAACGAAACGCCGATCGTCTGCAACGGCTTTAAGGACGACAAGTTCATCGAGACGGCGATTCTGGCCCAGAAGATCGGCCGGAGGATCTTCCTGGTCGTGGAGAAGTACACCGACCTGGAGCTGATCCTGCACCATGCGGCACGCTACGGCGTGCGGCCGAACATCGGCGTGCGCGTCAAGCTGGCCTCGCCCGGCTCGGGACGCTGGCAGGCCTCGGGCGGGCACCGCTCCAAGTTCGGCCTGACCGTGACCGAGGTGCTCCGCGTCTTGGCCGACCTCAAGGCGGCCGGCATGGAAGACTGCTTCAAGCTGCTCCACTTCCACATGGGGAGCCAGATCACCAATATCCGCCACATCAAGGGGGCCTTGAATGAGGGGGCGCGGATCTACGTCGACCTCGTCCGCAACGGCGCCGGACTCCAGTACCTCGACGTGGGCGGCGGCCTGGGCGTCGATTACGACGGCTCGCAGACCAACTTCGAGTCGAGCGTCAATTACACCCTCCAGGAGTACGCCAACGACGTCGTCTTCCACATCATGAGCGTCTGCGACGATGCCGAGGTCGCCCACCCGACTATCGTCTCCGAGAGCGGCCGGGCGATCGTGGCCTACCACAGCGTGCTGATCTTCAACGTCCTGGGCGTGGCCGACCGCGGCGAGAACGACATCCCGCCGCAGTTGCCCGAGGACTCGGAGAAGCCGCTTCTGGACCTGATGGACACGTACCAGTCGGTCAGTGTGCGGAACCTCCTGGAGAGCTACCACGACGCCCAGCAGGCCCTCGACATGGCGATGGGCTTGTTCAACGGCGGCTACCTGCCGCTGGAGCAGCGGAGCCTGGCCGAGCGGCTCTTTTGGGCGCTCTGCCGGAAGATCCAACGCCTGATGAAGCAGCTGGAGTACACGCCCGAGGACCTGGAAGGGCTGGACGCCCAGTTGAGCGAGACCTACTTCTGCAACTTCTCGCTCTTCCAGTCGATGCCCGACAGTTGGGCGATCAAGCAGTTGTTTCCAATCATGCCCGTCCACCGGCTCAACGAGCGGCCCACGCAGAACGCCGTGCTCGGCGACATCACCTGCGACTCGGACGGCCGGATCGATCGCTTCATCGACCGCCGCGACGTGAAACGGGCCTTGCCGGTGCACTCCTTCCACGGCGACGACTACTACCTAGGGGTGTTTCTCGTCGGCGCCTACCAAGAGATCCTCGGCGACCTGCACAACCTCTTCGGCGACACCAACGCCGTCCACGTGCGCATGGACCACGACGGCGAGGTGATCGTCGAGGCCGTGATCAACGGCGATTCGGTCCGCGAGGTGTTGGAGTACGTGGAGTTCGACCCGCAGGTCCTCGTCGTCCAATTGCGTGACTCGGTCGAGCAAGCGATCCGCGAGAATCGCATCACCGACCAGCAGGCCGGCCAGTTGCTTCGGTTCTACGAGGCCGGATTGCAGGGATACACGTATCTCGAAGACGCGCACGACAAGTGAGGGAAAGGAAGAAGGACTAATGACCAATGACCAATAATGGCGAGGCCGAGTGCCTATCCTATTGGTCATTCGTCATTGGTCATTAGTCCTTCTCCTAGCGAGGAGTTGCTTCTTGGAAGCGTTTGGAGCCACCGCCATTCTCTTGGCCGCGATGGCCAGCATTGTGCTTGCATTTCGCCTGCTGGTCCGTCATCCGGCCGGGGTCGTGCCGGAGGATCCGCCGGGGGTGCGGACGGTGGCGGTGTTTGCGGGCGACGACGCGGCCTTCTTTGCCGACGATCGGCCGGACGAGCTTCGGGTCGGCAACCGGCTCTTTGAGACCCTCTGCCAGGGGCTGGCCGCCGGCGGAATCGGGATCGAAAACCGCGGCACCCTCGACAACGCCCAGCGGGCGGAGTGCGTGGTGGAGTCGGAGCGGTTCGCCCTGGTGCTGGAATGGCTCGGCGAGCGCTGGGTCGCCAGCGTGGAATGGAACCCGACGTCAAGCGCCGAGAAGCGGCATCTGGCCTGGACGCATCAGGTGTATGCCCCGCCCGACAGCAGCTGCTTGCGTCGCTTGCTAGTGACCCTCGACCAGTGGCTGAAGAGTCAGCCGACGTTGTCGGCGGTCGCCTGGCACCGCAAGGAGCGGTGGTTCGCCGACGATTCGTCCAGCGCGTCCAGCGTGCCGCTGGCCGGCAAGGAAGGAATAGGGCTCATCCGGGGCAATCCATGACGGAATCGTTTTTGACTCCGGTCGTTTCTTGCCTGCCGACCAGTTTTCTCCGGATGGGCCATTCTCGGGCCTAGGCCTAGCATTGATATTGGAGAATTCGTGGGCGCGACGGCGATGGACGAGATGAGGGCAAATACCCTGGCGGGCAATCGACGCCTCCTCCATCACGTCCCGGCCGTGCCCGACGCATCCCTTTCTTGCACACCCCTACCAGGAGAAAACTCGTGACGAAACTCAAAGATTTTCAATCCTTGTTTGTCCATGAACTGAAAGACCTGTATAGTGCCGAGAAGCAGTTGAGCAAGATCATGCCCAAGCTGACGAAGGCGGTCTCGAACGAGGACCTACGGTCCATGC